>JAWAQC010000012.1:0-10946 GCA_038894115.1 Candidatus Woesearchaeota archaeon
AATAACCCATTTTCCTTTTTTCCTAAGTTTTTTTGCTTCATGTCCTGCACCAAGCACATCATCAAAGACAATTACCTGTGCCCAGTCAATTTCTTGTTTCCAGTTGCTTGTTTTTTTGACCATATTATCAAAAATATCTTGTTGGTCTTTATTTTCAATAAATAATTTTACTTGATTGCCTTCCCTTGTAAGTGACCAGGATAAATCTGCGCCATACCCATCACGAGAAACAAAGAGGAAACGGTAGCCTGCCATTATTGGAGATACCCCCATGCAAGCAATTTATCACTGTCCTGCTCCCAACGTTGCCCAATGTCTGTTCTGTAAAACCCATTTGGGATTGCAATTGTTTTGCAGGTTTCTAATGCTTGTACACGTGCTTCTTTTGTATTTGCTCCACTTCCGCACGCAACAAAAAGCATCCCTGTTGTTGATGCAGGGTAAAAGAGTCCTTTTTGGTATTCCACATCCTCAAGGTGCAATCCCTTTAGCTGCTGCGGTGTGGGGGTAACCATTTTACCCTGCTTTTTGAAAACCAAAGGTGTTGCACGTTGAATCGCTTGTATTGTTTTGTCTTGGTAGGGATAGGGAGGCATTGCAATGCTGATCCCAATATGGACTCCCTGTTTCACAGGTATTGTTTCAAGCGTGCCGGCAGCTAATTGGTAGAGCCATTGGCCATAATTCATGCGTATACTTTCAAGGTGGACAGCAATGGTTGGATACCCAAAACGCATGGTATATTCTAATGGCATAATTGCTTTCTCGTTCACGATGCAATTCACATCAATATACCCATGGTAGTTTTCATTCTGTAGCACTGGTTGTAGTGGGCGCAAAGCTTTTTCAAACAGGACATTGGGGTGCATCCAGCAGTGCAACGCACCCATGTCACTGGTCATTGGACCAAGATCGCCTGTGCATAATCGTTTATGCTCTTGGTTAATACTAATTGGCATGCAGAATGTTTTACCATTAAAATAAGCGCCAACAGCAACTTCAACACCCTCAAGATATTCTTGCAATAAATATTCATTAATCAGGTGGCTATAGTGCTGCTCATAGCTTTCAAGAGCTGCTATGATATCTTTCCCTTTTGGGTCATTTCCAATGAGCACAAGGGATTTATGGCTTTGCGCAATCCCGCTTGGTTTAAGGACATACCGTTGTGGGTGCTGCAAAATCCATTGTATGCCTGCACGAAATGTGGTAAAGAGGTGTTGCTTTGCAATAGGTAGACCGCATTGTTGCATCATTGCTTGCCCGTATTCTCTTCTATCCTCAAGTTCATCAGTTTTTGGACTCCCACCAATTACTTTTTTTCCTGCCTTGCGTAATCTTGCTGCAAGCTTACCCATTCCAGAAACTTCATCAAAGACGATAACATCTGCCCAATCGATTTCTTTTTTCCAGTCCCTTGTTTTTGGGACTAGCCCATTCCCTACATTGCGTTCTTCAGGATATTGGATGTAATATTTTACCTGATGCCCTGCATGCAGGACTTGCCACGCAAGGTCAATACTCACTGCATTAAATGAAACAAATAAAAAGCGATATCCCATGTCCCTCAGCTTTTCCGTTGCGTTCGTTTCCCCCCTTTGAAATAGCAGGTGTGCACATACTTGATGTTTAGGTTATTCTTTTGCATACCTCTTTGTGCATCATTCGTTGTGATCCATTTCCCTAGCTCAACAGGTTCTCATGATCAAGGTCATTCCTTTTGTGTTGGTTGTTCAATTGCATACAACTCGATATAAGGATCAAGGTGTACTGGCTGTTTTCCAAATCCAAAGAGTTTTTGCTCTGGAATCAATGCCCCACGCAGCGTCGTTAATGATGATGCAGCAAGAAGGTATGGTGTTCGAGTATTTTGTGAAGCATGCGCCGCAACTGCCTTCAGCTTTTTTTTAAAATACTCTTTAGGAAAAAACACGACAGCATTAAATTGCTCATGGCTAAACATTGACCAGGGACCTTCGTAGTTCCACAATTCAGGTTGCAATCCTGTTTGTTTTAGTGCTTTAAGAGTAATTGCTCGAGCATATTGGTGTGTGGGGTGCGTATCTTGTGGTTGAGGTAAAAAAATAATGTCGGGTTTTAGTTGTTGAAGTAATCTGGCAACTTTTTTTTTATCTGCTTGTTCTGACTCTTTTTTTTCTGGGGCGTCATAATATTTTAGCTGAAGGTGATGAGGAGTAAATCCCAAGATTGCAGCTTCTTTATTGCTTTCTTGCATCCGTATTTTGATTCTTTGCTCTTTGGTAGTATTAGGAATTTGCGCTTTGTGCCCAGTTACCATGATTGCACCGTGGATCGTGTTTGCAGTTGCAAACATTGCAATTGTTCCTCCTACAGCTATACAGGAATCATCGGGATGTGGACTAATGACTAGGATTGTTTTTTGCTTGGGGAAATGGTATTTTGTAAAGATTGTATAATGACCTATTCTTTCAGGGAGGGGTGGTTGCGTTAAGTTTCTAGCTGCATCCTGATCTACGACAACCAAAACATCAGGATGCAACTGCAAAAAACTCGCTGGACATTTTGGGGTTATTGGGCCTTCTATCATCTCTTGTATTGCCTTAGCTTTTGTTTTTCCTGATGCAAGGAGAATTATTTTTTTTGCACGAAGAATGGTACTTATTCCAACCGTAAGTGCGTGTGTTGGTACTTTACTCATAGCTCCAAAAAATCGTGCATTATCTTTTCGTGTTTGCTTGCTAAGTTGAACCAAACGCGTTTTTGATTCTTTGGGCGTTCCTGGCTCATTAAATGCAATGTGCCCATTTGTTCCTATCCCTAATATAGCCAGGTCAATCCCTTTTTTGCTTATTATTGCTTCGTATCGTGCTGCCTCAGCTTTAGGATTATGGGCATTTGAGTTTAAAAAATGGCAATTTCGTAGCATAAAGCCTAGGGGTGTATAGACGTTCTGGAGCAAGTACGTATGGTACGATTGCGGATGTGTTGGCGCAATTCCCCAGTATTCATCAAGATGAAACCCAACACATTTGCGAAAGTCAATGTCGTGTTCTTCTCGAAGCTGTTGTAATTCCTGGTACATGCCTAGTGGTGTTGCACCAGTTGCAAAACAGATTGAGAGCGTAGGCTTAAGCATGACTTGGTTAGCAACAATCATTGCAGCTTTTTTTGAAAGTTCTTCATAGGACTTAGCTTTGACAATTTGCATAAGGATGATTCACCCCTGAGCCATTTTTTGCTTTTGTTTGCAATCCACACTCTTTCGTTGCACCAAACGCACTATATTTTGTTTGTTTTATCAAGAACGCGTGGAGAAAAACGTTTTCTTACTGCATTCACTCGTTTACCGAGGGTATCGAATATTACAAACACGCAATATCATTTCTTAATGTGAGTATTCTTCTTATTGCTTTAACGCGCGCTCTTCTTGCATTACAATCATATCAATATTTACATATTGTTTGTACTGATGCTTTGTATTAATTTCTCGTGCCTTAAAAAAGTCATCCGCTGATGGGCGTTTGCGTATACCATCAATAAACCCACAATTATTACATTGACCACCCTCAGGAACTTGATTTTTGCAAAACTCACAATTTTTTAATCCCATGGTTTTTCCTCCCTTCATACAGTTTTTTTCATTTGAGTTTACTTTAAAGGCTTCTCTTTTCTGAAATAAAACTGACTTGTACAGCAGTTAGGGTATGCTTACGCTTTAGCGTTCATTGTTAGCATTCTTTGTTAATTTAAATCTTTTTATTTTTGCTTTTTTTATGGGATAACCCCTAGTGGTTAAAAGAGTAGAGCAGCTAAACTTTTTTTAAACCTATTCTGTTTTTTTTACAGCAATCATTCCTAAAAACTTTTTTATAATTCTTAGTATATTAATTCTTAGTTATAATTTTATAATTCTGTGTATATTTCTTGGTCATCCTTAAACTATCTTTTTTAATCAAAATCTTTAAAAAGACTATGTTTTCCCTTTTCTTTGCATTCCCCTTTATTAGAAATTATCTCCACAGTGTATCATCACTATCCTCTTTTGCTCCGGTAGTGTAGTCCGGCCAATCATGTTGCCCTCTCGAGGCAACGACCCGGGTTCAAATCCCGGCCGGAGCATTTTTTTGCTTACCCCTGCCATTTCTATACCCTGCTTTTTTTAGGATGGTGATTGCATTAGCATCTTTTATCAACATCCCTTCTTTCTGTTGAGGTTTTTTCTTGCACAGTTGCTTGCGTTATTGCTCATAAGGCACAAAAAAAAAGCGAAAGTTATATATATTGCTCGCACTAAAACTTTTTTTACCATGGCTGATGATGATGACTACCAAATTATTCCAAAGCATGAAATTGAAGAACTAAAAAAAGAAATTGAACGCATTAAACGAAATCCACTTGAGCATACACCTCAAGACTTATTAAGTGGAATCATTGCATTAAATCAATCGATTAATCAGCTTTTAGACGTCTTTAAGGAAGCAGCAAAATTGCTTAAGGAAGAACAGCAGCAGCAAAAACAAGAGCCTGCTTCCAAGGATTTATTTGCAAAAATTGCAGTCTTAGAAGAGCAAAATAAAAGCATTGCGGCAGCTCTGGTTAGTTTTGGTGAAAAAGCATCAAGCATGCAGCAAGATTTTGTTACCTTGCAAAAAACCGTTGCTGAACTGCATGCAAAATTAACCACGGGTTTAGTTACTCCCTCACCCTCTGCAGGTGTACCCCTCACACAAAAATCAAATGATGAAATAGGGTCATTTTGGAGAACTCAAGAGCAAAAACCTGCATCATTCCCACCTAGTCCTAGTCCTCCTCCTCTTCAGCAACCACAGCCTTTTTCCCAAGCACCCTCAGGGATTCCAAATCCAATGATGGCTCCACCTGCACCTAATCCTTTTGCACAGTCTCAGCAACCTCCATCACCCTTTTTTCAAAACCAACAAAAGCCTATGATGCCACAATTACCTCCTGCAATGCCTCCACCACCTTTCCCTAAGAAAAAATGAGACCTCCAGCTATTCGTGTCGTATTAGCCCTTGCTAAAGCTGCTGATCAGCGCCTGCAGCAAGATTCTTTTTCACTTTCTTCACTCCTTTTACAGCATACATTGCCACGTGTTGAGGAATCCCCTCCTCCAAGCAGCAATCAAAACTACGAGCGTATTGTAAGGCAAGCACTTCTTGAAGATGAGAAGCTACTTCTTGAACAGCGTTTAGCAGCATTGGAACAGCGCTATCATCTTATTAAACACTTACCGTATGAGTCAGCTCGTGCTGTAGCAGTGCACCAAAAAATCCTTAAACTTAAGCAAGCATTGCGAAAACTTAGAAAACAAGAGCAAGCAATGCTTCAAGATCAGCAACAGTTGTCAGCATTGGTCAGCAAAACCAGTGCCCGTGGAAAGCAAAAAACTAGAAAAAGGCGAGTTCAGACAGGACGCAATTCACAAAACAAGCGTAAGACAAAGCATCATTAACCAAAAATAGTAAGGATATAATACGCATACTAGCGCTATACTCTTTGCTTATGCTTCTTTTCTCTATCCCTTTTTGTATTGAGACAACCTATGATGCTTGGCTAAGTATTTTTGCTAGTTCTTCAGAAAGGCAGCTGTTATCATAGTACGCATTAAGTAGCTGGTGTACTTGCTCTTCTGTTATGCGCCCATTATTGTACCATGCATTAATTTTTGAAAGGTGCCCTTGTGTAACTTTTTGGCACTCTTGGGTGTTTGTGAAAGTTAACAAAAAGACTAGGAGTAAAAAAACCATTCCCATCCCTAGAATAAGTAGGACTGTTGTCAAATATTTTCGTTTTTTGTACTTCGCGTTTTTTTCTTGCATTCGTTTTTCAATTAGGTGATCTAGTGGATTCATGGTTCTCACAGCAGTATCCATACGTGCAGCATTCTTGAATGCTAAGTGCAAATTTTTCTAGGTTATGGCAGTCGTTTCTTCTGGCAACATGACTGCAGATAATTGGTGCTATTTGGCGCTCGGTCGTTGTTGTAGTAGTGATGGTCATTGATTCATGAAAAACATAGGTTTTTGGTTCTTGTTGCTCTTGAGCAAAGAGATACCTAGAAGAAAAAAAACTTAGGGCTACGACAATAAAAATTGAAGAAAAAATGATAATGATTTTAATATCCTTAGGTATTGAGTTCCATTCCATGGTATGGGGAGTGACCTCTTGTATTAATCGCAGGGAGTAGGATACCAATTAATGCAAACTTTTTCTTTTTCTTTAGTAAGGTTATTATACGTTCCCTTTTTAAATGCGCCTGTGATATTGCCATAGGTAAAGTCAATAATTGAATTAGCTTTTTGATCTGCGGTGTAGGATACTGAAATAATTGTAAAATTTGTGCCTAATGAACTACCATTAAAGTAGGAAAGTTCATACTCGCGTGTAGATTTAACTGTTGGTGGAAGATAAAATTGGCGGTAATACCCTGTGGGTGCTTTTCCAGCAAAATCCAGTTCTGCTACGATAATTGATGCAAGCTGCCTAAGGTGCTCAAGGTCTTCAGCTTGCTGGGCTTGGTTAATTCTATCAGTGATAACTACTAGTAATACTGTAATCATAAGAATAAGGAAAGTTACAATGATAATGAATTCGATTGACGATTGAGCGTTTTTCATGGTCATCCATTACATTTTAGATCTGTGATAATTGTTTTAGAGGTTTACAGCATTTTTTAACTGTACAAAAAGGGTTGTCTGCCATGACTTTTTACTCTTTGTCTTGTATCTAGCTCCTTTCTACCCAACTATTTTATAAAAATTGCAACTTCTTGTGGTAATGCTATAAAGATAATTTGATGCTGTCCCGGCTGAAAACAGGTTTTACTGCACGGTTGTCCAAGTGTTTCATAATAAATACCATTGATAGGTACATCAACTAAAAATACCATTTGTCCGAGATCGTTTTTTAGTGTAAAAATAAGCTCTTCTTGGTCATTGATGGAAATGTTTTCTATGCCTTCTGGAAATGAAACAATAAGGGTGCTCTTGGAAGGTGGGCCAAGTACATATAATGATTCAGCTTCATTTTTCATGGTATTTCCAAGATGATACAGTTGGGCATGTTGCAATTCGTTGGTTTGGCTTAAGCTATTACTGTAAAAAAAGTAAATCCCTGGTACAAGAACCAGTAGGCCAATTCCTACGACAAGAAGATGTTCTAGTGCAAACTGTGCTTTCACACCATCACCTCAGAAGGGTTTAAGAAATAATACTATATTAATTTTTTGGATTAAAGCTCTTTTAAGAGAGAAAGGGTTTAAGGAAGAAATATGGAGTAGACTTGAGTAGGGTCCTATATCCTCAACAAGCTGGCTAATACTACACTAATTTTTCAAGATAAAGCTGATCTTGATATTCTTTCCGTGGTGTTTTACGTTTAAGCAGGACAATGGTGCTTGGTGCATGCTCATCAACAATTTGATAGTCTATTCCTTCTATAAATGCTTGTGCAAAGGCTTTTACTTCTTCAAACCTGGGCATGTTTTCTTTTTTCATTCTTAACATTGAATATCCTAGAAACATATACCCTTTAAGCTCGATATAATCAGGGTTCATAAGGCGTATAGCTGGATAAAATCCTTCCGGATCATCCATATTAAGGCCTTTCATGCAGGTAATTCTCATTACTGTTCTTGTTGGAATTGTTGAAAGGAGCTTCATACTCTCTTGCACGAGGGTATATGCATTAGGGATAACAGGGATGCACAATGCTTTGTACTCTTCCTCATTACGTGCTTCAACAGAAAGGTAAAGATTTGTTGGATATGCACCTCTTTCTATAATTGCTTTAATTGCTTGTGGGACAGTACCACTGGTGACTAAAAAGACAGTGCGTACGCCCTTTTTAAAGTATGCTTCAATGAGCTCACTGATGCGCGGATACATACATGGTTCTCCTGTCAATGAAATTGCTACATGTGAAGGAATTATTGCTTGTTCAAAATCTTGCGGCAACACTGCTTTGTTTCCCTTAAATCCAATTAATAACTGGTTGCGTTGTGCTATTGATTCCTGCACAATATATTCGGGGTCATCAACAGGACCAACCCATGCTGGAGAATACACTGACGTGTCTCTCCAACAATGCTTGCATCGTTGGTTGCAGGTAATAGCAGGACTCATTTCCAAGCAACGAAGCGTGTCTACACCATAAAAATAATGCTTGTAGCAATTTCCTTCATTTTTCATGCTTTTTTTTGTCCAATGGCAAATTTTTACAACACTATGGTTGCCAACGATTCTGTATTGTTGCTGGTAAAGTCTTGCGAGTCTCCAGGCTTTTAACATCGTTTGGTCAGTCGTCTGCTGTTGAACATGCCCATACCGCTTTAAAATTTCTTGTTCTTGGTAGCTTATATGCTCTCCGTATGAGGTATTTGCTTTTTCATAAGCATTTTTTTGTTGAACAACACTTTTTTCCATAGGAATTAGGAAGCAGGTGTGAATATATAAACATTAAGGATTTTGTTGTGGTATCGTATGATGTAACCGCACTATTTTTTAAATTCTAATTCTTATTTTAAATTCTCTTGAATTGGTATCTTTAACGTATTTTGTTTTCCACCTATTTATTAATACTTTTTATTTATACTCCCTTTTTTAGAAAAAAATATTAAGAAATATTTATAAGTTAGTTAATCTTTCTATTTTTTATGCAAACAATAGAAATTAATCCGCAATCTGACCTTGCATCCTTAGGACAATACCTTAAGGAACTTCCTGATACACAATCCTGTGGTTTAATGCTAAAAACCATTATGCCATTGTGTACTTATCAAGGTGCTTGTCCGTTCAAAGGTAAAGACACCTACACCTATCGTGGAACCAATCATGCACTCTGTACACGAGAAGAAGTTTTGCGCTACAAAAAAATTCTTGGCAGTCTTAAACATTAACTGTTCGTTTCTTTGCATTGCCCCAGGTGCACCCATAAAAAATATTTTAGGTAACAAAAATAATTTAAGTAAATACAAAACATTTATTAACGAAAACTACTTTTAAAAAAAGGAATGGCAACAGAATCCAATCCTTCCGAGGAAAATTATGCAGTTGAAGTTATTAAGGGTGAGCCCTGCCCTATGTGTAAGCAATCTACGCTCACGCTTATGCAGGCTCCAAGGGATATTCCTTATTTTGGCAAAGTCTTTCTTTTTTCAATGGATTGCACAACTTGTAAGTATCATAAAGCAGATGTTGAAATTGCTACTCAGCAAGATCCATCCCGGTATGTTTTTGAAGTTACTCAGGAGGAGGATTTACGTGTTCGTGTGGTAAAATCTGCTGATGCTACGGTAAAAATCCCCTATATTGGTGAAATTATTCCAGGGCCTGCATCGAATGGGTATGTGACAAATATTGAGGGTATTATCAACAGGATGAAGCATCAGATTGAATCCTTGCGTGATAGTGAAGAAGAAAGCCCAGAAGCAAGAAAAAAAGCCAAGAATCTGATTAAAAAACTCCAGCAAGTGCTTTGGGGAAGGGAAACCCTAAAAATTATCATTGAAGATCCAACAGGTAATTCTGCCATTATCTCACCAAAGGCTACCAAGCAAAAATTAAAATAAGGTTGCCTGGCTATGCTCACTTGATATTGCTTCACGCTGATTTTTATACTTTTTATGAATTCATTGGTAAGTAAAGTCCTAAAATATGGACCTTGTGTGTACGCGTTAAAGAGGTTAAACCCAATGGGACCCACATCACCTAAGCAGACACCTTCACAACCTTTAGCCGATGAACAACAAGAAAAATCAAGTCAAGAGTTTACTGAGCAAAGCCTTGCAGAAGAGCGACTAAAAAAACTTCATGCGTATCAAGAGGCTGGATTTACTGCCTACCCTTACTCATTTTCTAAATCACATTCAACTCTGCAGATACATCAGCAATTTCATGCGCATGCAACGCATGAACCTACAATAGAGCACGTTGCTATAGCCGGACGCATCCTTCAATTGCGAAGGATGGGAAAAGTAACCTTTATGCACCTGCAAGATCAAGAAGGAAAAATTCAGCTCTATTTTCGTGAAAATGATTTAGGATATGAGCTGTATGCACAACTTAAATTGCTCGATCTTGGTGATCTTTTAGGAGTCAGTGGTCCCCTTTTTAAGACCAAAACCGGTGAGCTTACTCTTTATGTCAAAACCTTTACATTGCTTGCAAAATGCCTTTTACCTCTCCCGGAAAAGTATCATGGACTAAAGGATAAAGAGCTGCGCTACCGGCAACGGTATTTAGATTTAATTGTGAACCCAGAGGTTAAAAAAACTTTTTTTATTCGCTCAGCAATTATCAAATATATTCGCTCTTACCTTGAACACCACGGCTTTTTAGAGGTTGAGACTCCTACTTTGCAGCCGGTCTATGGTGGAGGCAATGCAAAGCCATTTGTTACGCATCATGCTGCCTTAAACCTTGACCTTTATCTTCGAATCTCAAATGAACTTTACCTTAAGCGTTTGTTAGTAGGTGGATTTGAAAAAGTCTATGAAATTGTTAAAAATTTCAGAAATGAGGGCATTGATGCAACGCACAACCCAGAATTTACAGCTATTGAATGGTATGAAGCATATGGTGATTACACTGTTGGGATGCAGCGTGTTGAAGAACTTATTGCTGGTCTTGCTGTAGTACTTTATGGAACTACAAAAATTCAATACCAAGGAAAGCAACTTGATTTGACACCTCCATGGAAACGCTTGACAATGCTTGAGGCAATAAAAACCTATGCAGGGTTTGATGCTAAGGATGCTAGTAGTGCTGAGTTGCAGGAATACTTAACGAAGCATCACATTCCTTTTGATCCAAACGCAAGTAAAGGAATATTGATTCAAACACTTTTTGAGGCAACTTGTGAGCCGCATTTTTGGGACCCTGTTTTTATTTTAGATCATCCTATTGAAACCACTCCACTTTGTAAGCCATTACGCTCAGGAGACC
>JAWAQC010000013.1:0-10623 GCA_038894115.1 Candidatus Woesearchaeota archaeon
AAAGGTAGAGCTAAACACCTTGAATATTACCATTGCAACATTGGCTGAATCCATAGCAATCAGTTCAATTCCGTCTTTTTTTATCATTAATTTTCCTGTGGTAACTAAATCTGAAATAATTGCAATACTTTCTTTAAGGTATTTTGGATCAGCAAGGCTTACTTTCATGGTTTTTCCTCCTCTTGGATCGTTTTTGAATTGTACTTTTTTCCTTTACGATGCTTTTTATATAATCTTTTCTACTCTGTATTTTTGATTTATGATATTATTTACTGAAAGCTGCTTACTACTTATTGTTAAATACCTTGATGTTAAGCTTGAAATAAATAATAGGTTAAAATACTTAATAGAGTAGTGTGAAAAAAATACTTCTTAGGTTTACCCCTCTGCATATAAAAATCTTGTGTTTTAAATAGTTTTCTGTTAATTTGATGTTACTTTAACTGTTTTTGCTTTATTACTTCTCTTTTTTGTTTTTATTTTCTTTTTTGTTATTGTTGTTTATTTATCCTTTTGGTTATTTTATTTTATGCTCAGTTTTTCTGTACTCATATACTCTATGTTTCTACTTTTGCGTGTTTTCTTTTTTCCTTGTTTTTACAAAAAAACACTTTTAAAAAGCAGAAATCTTTATATACTCTTTCAATAAAAAAAATACTAATTATCAATTCAATCTCATAATCTAATCAATACACTCTTATTAGAAATATTACATTTTAAACTTTTATCATTAATATTTTTACTTTAATACCTTAAAATTATTGGGTCTTATTGGTTATTTAATGATTTCATATTTTTTGATTATTCCAGTTTTAACTATTCAACTTATTAATAACATTGTAGGCTAACCATGGTTACAAGAATTACATCATCCAGAAAAAAAAAGCATCTTTTTTTTACTCAAAGCCCTAAAAAGCTTCTTTCGTTTTCTTCTTTGTCTTTTTTCTTACTGTTCCTTGTTTTTATTTTTTCTCATGCCCAATTTTCAGTAAGCGATGAGCAGCTATTACCTGGAATCTTAGTTTGTCTTACAACACCCTATTCTTGTGGTGTAGCTGATGGTGTTTGTCCAAGCAATTATGGCGCTTCGTGTGGTTTTTTTTGTGATATTGATTGTGGTACCTATTTACGTTGGTTTGGGCAAAGTAACAAAGGGACTATCATTGAAAATCCAGATGATAAGGCCTGTTGCAACAACCCTTTTTCTTGTGTTTTGAATGGCCAATGTACTGCACCTTCCTCTGGTTTTTGCAGTGGCCAAAATACCCAATGGAGTTACCAATGCGGCACTACTGGAATTTGGAGTATTACTGATTGTGGGCCTGACATCTGTACTGACACTGATGGAAATAATGTTTTAACAGTTGGGTATGTAACTGATGAGAACACTTGTCAAAATGGTCTTTGTCTTGAGGATACTGTTTATTATGATGTTTGTGAAAATGAACTTGTCCTTAAAGAATATACCTGTTCTGGAAGTTTAATGTCTTTCATTACCCAAAATTGTAATGTTTATTGCCAGCAATACCAAAACCTTGCTGGGAATTGCAGGTCAGGTGCTTGTGTGTGTGGTAATCCTTGCACTTTGGAAACAGTTACTGTAACTCCTTCTTGTGGAAATGATGGGTTATGCGGTGCAGGTGATACTGTTACTGTCCAAGCAATTTTTAATGGGTTATGCACAAATCAGCAAGTTTATAGTCTTTTGGTACGGGCTGATAATAGCGAGCTTTCTGGGGACCCCACATGCACTATTGATTGGCAAGGAATGATTAATGGTATTTGGATTGATTCAACCAATAATCTGTTACTTAACAATCAAGTCACCTTTACCTGGACATTCCCTCAGCAGCAACCGTCTTATTTACCTAGTTCCTGTTATAATACTCAATTACGTGCAGTTCGTGCAGAAGCATATACTTCTCCTTTATCCTTAAGTACCTTTGGTATTGAAAATGAACATGGTAATATCCAGAATCTTTTTGTTCTTTATCCACCCTATGTTGCTGGCAGTTTTTCTATGGCAGAATGTGATAGTTCTTACAATCCCTGCCCGACATTAAACTCTATTTCCAATCAATGTGATAAGGATGGAAATTATGTAACAATCTTCTCTTCATATCAATGTGCTTTGGTTGATCCAAATTCAGGCCGATGTGTTGCACAGCAGCCAATTATCAGTACAGAAAATTGCCTTGCTAAACCCAGCCTTAAAAATGACAGTGCTAATCCTTTTGCAAAAGGCGTGCTTGTTGATTATGGTGCCTGCAGCAATGATGCCGGATGCAGCACTCAGGACTATGGCGATTATTGTTTAGATATCGGTAATGATGGTCAAAGCACAACTGTAGTTGAATACTCGGCAGTTGGCAGTAGTTATGTGTCTACTCAAATTAATTGCAATGATTTATGTCTTGAACAGCAAGGAAGGCTTGGAAAATGCAGTTCTGATACAAGTCTTCCTCTTGTTAATGGCAAGTATTTAGGTGCTTGTATTTGCTATGGTAATCCAGTTTGTGTTTTGGATAGTATTCATGTTGTTCCACAATGTGAAAATTCAGATTCATGCGAGCCTCAAGAGCATGTCGAGGTGACTGCTCAAGTTCGTGGTGCGAAATGCGTTGCACCAGACCCAGAGAAAGTAACGCATATCCAAGTTGATATGCGTGAAGAAGATGATGGGTTATGTACGTTGTCTTTTATGAATGGTGCAATGTCAGGGGTATGGGTCAATGCAACCAATAAAAATATCTTTAGCGTTACTTCCTTAGGAAATAATCGCTATTCACTTTCAGGGTTATGGCAAATTCCTGCAATTGCCCCCGTTTGTTATGGCAAGCAAATGACTTCATTTAAGCTTGATAATACGTATTATGCAGCTGCGATTCGTAAAGGCGGTGACCCTAATGACCTAGGCAGCAGTATCATTAGTTTGGCATCAAGTTTAAACGCTTCTCCTTTTAGGTTTGTCTCTTGCAGTCATGATGCGCAGTGCAATGATAATGATCCCTGTACAATTGATACCTGCAATGCTGCAGGTGTTTGTCAATTTATTGATGATCCGTATTGCACTTATAACTGCATTGATAGTGACAGTAGTGCATCTTCTCCCTATGAAATTGCAGGTCTTGTTTCTATCTTTAACAGTGGAGTCTTGGTAAGCAGTCATGCTGATGTTTGCAGCAGCAGTGACTTGCTTACTGAATATGTTTGCAGCAGTTCTTCAGGTGCCGGAAGTATATCTGTATCCTGCTCTGCCTATTGTCAAGAAAACAACATGGTAGGAAGCTGCAGTAATGGCGCTTGTGTGTGCAGAGAAGCTTGTAATTTAGTTTCAGTTTCTGTTGATGAGTCTTGCGGTGCTGATGGTTATTGTGGTGTTGGCGATACGATTCATGTTGAAGTAATTTTTAGCGGTGATTGCACAAGTCAAGAAGTATATGGTCTTTTGGTTACTGCAGATAACAGCCTGCAGATGAAGGGTGTTGCTTCCTGCAAAATAGGTTGGCAAGAAATGATTGATGGAATTTGGGAGTTTTCTGATACAAATTTACTAAAAGAAAACAAACTCTCATTTGATTGGACCTTGCCTTCTTTGCCTTCATCATGCTATAATGCAAATCTTACTGCTACCACAGCATCATTATATAATACTCCTTATGATCCCGGTATTATCTCTCCTTGGCTATCTGCTCTTCCTCCTATGGTACGTGGTAATTTCCGAATTACTGAATGTGACAGCGCATATAATCCTTGTAGCTTATCTTCTTCTTTGACTGTAGTGTGCAGTGATGGCAACATCGTGCGCACGACATACAATCAAAGTTGCAGTATGTTTACAGATGGCAATTCAGGCAGGTGTGTTGCACACCAGCCAGTCCAAAATATAGAGAATTGCTTTACTAAACCCAGCCTTAAAAATGACAGTTCCAATCCTTTTGCAAAAGGCGTGCTTGTTGATTATGGTGTTTGTGTGGATAATACAGGATGCCAGCAAGTTCTATATGGTGACCATTGTGTAGCTGAAGGACCCACACATCTTATTATTGAGTATTCTTCTTTTGGTGCTAGTTATGTGACTGAGCAAATTAATTGTAACGAGAAATGTATTGCAGAGTATGGAAAACAAGGGATGTGTGTTCCTGATCTATCACTTCCTTATGTCAATGGTAAACCTTTAGCTGCATGTGTCTGTTCTGGTCCTCCTGTATGCCTTTTAGAGGAGTTAACCCTCAATCCACAATGCCAAAATCCAGCGTTTTGTCGCGATAACGATGCAATAAGTGTCCAAGCTACTGTCTTTGGCGGTCAATGTGTTAGTCCTAGCCCTGACAAAGTTACCCATGTTTATATCAATATGCGTCAAAGTTCATTACCTTCTGCTCATGAAAAAGCTTGCACCCTTTCTTTTATGAATGGTTCAATGTCAGGCGTATGGGTCAATGCAACCAATCAAAATGTGTTTAGTGTTACACCATTAGGTAATAATCGCTATTCAATTTCAGGCCTGTGGCAAATTCCTGCAATTGCTCCTGCATGTTATGGTAAAGAAGTGGAAGCATTTAAGCACAATGCAACACATTATGTAGCAGGCATACGCAAAGGGGGTGATCCCAACGATCCAGGCAATAGCCTTATTAGCCTTGCTTCAACGTTAGGCGCTTCTCCTTTTAGGTTTGCTTCCTGCACCAACCATAGTCAGTGCAATGACAATGATCCTTGTACTACTGATGTATGCAGTGCTACATTTGGTACTTGTCAAAATATTCTTAATCAGGCCTGTTATTGCCTTGGTAATCTAGAAGACCCCAATTGCGCCTGTCTTGACGGCATTGACAATGACAATGATGGCTGTATCGATGCAGTCGATGCTGATTGCTTCTTAGGAAGTATTTCTGAAAATAATAGGACTTCAGGTTGTATTGTCACAAGCATTATTAAAGAGCTCTCAGCACAGCAGTACAGTAACTACTACCCACGTAAACCTCTAACGATTGCTCCAATTAGCAGCCAATATTCAGGCTATCTTGATTGTCTCTTAGAACTTGCAGATGGTGCAAAACTCTCCATATGTCATTCACTACGAGCACAAAAACAAAATATTGTGCTTGGTAAAGACAATACTCTTATGGCTAAGGATAGAGGAAGCGAGGGGTCACCAGTAGCAGTTAATCCAATTCCCTCACCAGTTCTTACTTCAGGAAGCCAACAGCCAGAATACACAATTCCAGAAGGATTTGGATTACCTGCTGCACTTCCTGGGTGTAGTGGTGAATTAATGACACCACAATGTAGGCTTATGGCAAGCAGGTATCGTTCTACTGCAAATGCCGTAAATTATAATGCTGTATGTAAGGACTATTATCACGATGTTTGTGCATCTTGTATCCAGCATAGTTTAAAAAATAGCCAAAACAGGATCTTTACTGATCAGCTTGCTACCCATTGTTTGCTCCAATGTGCTTTACCGAAGATTATTGCTTCTGAGCAAGCTGCAACAAGCTTCTTAGCAAGTATGCGTAATGCATTTTTCTATACCAATGGTTCAATAAAAGTTTCAAAAGAAACGCTTAAAGATGCATTAGCAGAATTACGTCCTCAAAATCCCAATAATCCTGCTCCTGTATCATTAACTAACCCAGACCGCTTTATCTTTGATCCAAGCAGCAAGAGAACTGAGCTTGGGGTGCTTGCGGTTTTGGCCAAAGAGAAAAAATTACATTATCGTGTTCGTGTTACCCAGCAGGATCTTTCTTCCATAAGAGAAGTAGGCGTTAGTGTAAGTCTTGATTCACTAAATCTTGTTAAAACACAGTTAGAGCAACTCTTGCCAGAGCCGTATTGTGTTACGTATTTGGCAACGATTACTTCCTCTTACAACAACCAATTAGTCTATTCAAATCTAAGGATTTATCCAGAAGGGTATCTTACTTCACTGCAACAATTGCATGCAACAGGGGCTAATACCTATAAAATTATGCCTCCCTCATCACAGCCATTTGTCATTTGCAATCAAGCAACAATCATTCCAAGAAAAAAAGCTGATGGTACGCTATATCCAATTCCCTATCCTTATAACGCTTCAAATTATTGCGCTTACAATCATCACTGTTATCCTAAGGGGTATGCATTCATTGTAGATGGGGTGCCAATTACATGTCAATAAGCCCAGTACTAGCCAAGCTGGAAAGAACAGTGCGTGCCATTCCAACGCAGCGCATTTTTTCCTCTTTTCATTTTGGTACTTTCCCATCGTTTACCTCTCTTTTTTCTCGTGCATTACTAGGGGTTCTTCTTATTCTTTGTTTTTCGTTTTTGCTGGTCTTTCTCCCTCATTTTGCACATGCTGATCCCTTAGGTTGGGGGCCAAGTATTGAGAATACTTATAGTCTTTGTACTGATGGCCTTGACAATGATGGTGATTTGCTTATTGACCAGCAAGACGACAGCTGTATGGGTATTGTTACAGGATATGTTAAGGATGAATATAATACATTAGCTCCATTTGTTTCAGTGTATTTTCTTTTAGGCTCTCAAACACAAACGGTGTTAACCAACCAACAAGGATATTATGAAATTATGTTAACTCCTGGAACCTATGTTATGTTTGCAACCGATGGTACACTGCGTTCTGAAGATGTACGAAAATCGATTGATTATTATACCCTGCATAGCATTAATTTTACCTTGAAAACCTATGCTCATCTTTGCAACCCAGATTGCACCTTGAAAAATGCTGTGCGCCCTACTTGTAATCTTAACTGTTTAGGCATTAATGGTTGTATGAATCCTCCAAAACCTTCTGGTGGTTTTTATGATGTCTTATCCTTATGCGGTTCTGCTACAACACCTGTCCCAAAAGGAATCTTTATTGATTACAATCAAACGCATCGTGTCCAGTGTTGCAACAACCCTCCAATACGCTCAAATCCCATTAGCATCTCTGTTAATTCATTGCCCTTGCTTAATCCTGGATTAAGCAATATGTACCAATCTGAGCGCATTGTCCTTGTCCATGGCTCAACAGCAAAAATGGCTGTCCTAACCTATACCAAAGAGTAAGAAGTTTTAGTAGCGTGTTCATTTGGTGTGGAATAACGTTATCCTTCCTTTGCAGGGGTAGGTAGGTATCTCTTTTCGAGCCATTATGTCTTTGGGTTATTATTAATCAGAATACAATCTAGGTTTCCCTCATTACGTTTCCCTCACAATGTTTTTAAGTGCTCTCCATCTCATAACGTTTAGGGTTATCTTAGCTCTTTTCCTTACGAATGTCCTTTAGAGGTGATTACGCTCTTATCAGTTTTAACTGAGCTGTTCTGATTATTTAAAACCCTCTTTCATGCCTTATCCATTTTTATTGTTCGTATCGTTAGGATATCAATACTGGTTGTATTTGGAGGAAATGCAGGATGAATACTACTGCAATACTTCGCAGGGTTCAAGATGCAAAGCGACTTGAAGAAATTTTAGTCGTGCTGGTAAAATATGAAATGGGGATGCTAGTTTCAAAAGCAAAAATCACCCATTTGCTGCCATTTTATTATCGTTTTCAAAAACAAAAACTCCAGCAGTATGCACTTTCTCCAGAGAATCTTCTTAAGATTTTTGAAGAGCTAGGGGGCAGTTTTCTTAAATTAAGCCAGCTTTTGAGCCTTCGACCAGATTTATTGCCCCAGGAATATTGCGATGCCCTTAGCCACCTTCAAGATACAACCACTCCTGTTCCGTTTGAAGAGATTAACCGTATTTTGAAAGATGAACTTAAGGAACGTTATCATCAAATACTGCATATTGAGCGCAAACCCCTGGCTTCTGCTTCTATCGGTCAGGTCCATCGTGCTAAGCTTCGTGATGGCCAGGATGTTGTTCTTAAAATCCAGCGCCCCCATGTTGAAAAAGCGTTTGCTGCTGATCTTGATATTCTTGAAAAATTTGCACAGGTCCTTTCGTATCACTATCCAGAAAGCAGTGTTGATTTTACCAACATCTATGCAGCGTTTAAAGAATACACCCAGCAAGAGTTTGATTACCGTATTGAAGCTGAGCATCTTGATGCAATGCACCTTGCGCTAGGGTCGAACCCTTCACTTCTGCTTCCAAGCGTTGTGCATTCCCTAACCACAAAAAAAGTTCTTACTATGACCTATGTTGAAGGTAAACCCCTGCGCTCTCTTGCTGACCAACCCTTACCCTATCGTAAAAAAATGCTCACGCTTTTTTTGGAGCAGATCCTTACGCAAATTATGGAACATGGAATTTTTCATGCTGATCCCCATCCTGGAAATGTTTTCTATAAAGGCAATGCTATTTTGTATTTGGATTTTGGAATTGTAGGATATCTGTCTACGTCGGATCGCCGCGTTCTTCAAAAACTTTTTTTGGCAGTCATGCAAAAAGACACAGCATTGCTAACTAAACTTCTTATTAAAGTAGGCATTGCGTCACAAGAAGTAAACCAGCATGACCTTGAGCTTGACCTTAAGCGATACCTTGGAAAATATTATGATACAAGCATTGAGCACTTGCGCATGAAAGAGCTGTTTTCAACGCTTTTTATGCTTATGAAAAAGCATCATTTGCAGATTCCTCAAAATGTTGTTTTGCTTGGCAAATGCCTTATGACCACTGAGAGTGTGATTACCACTCTTGATCCCTCGTTTAACCTAATTCGTGCATTGCAACAGTATGCAAAACGTTTGCAGCATCAACAAGCCACGGTTTCCCTCTCTTTCAAAAACAGCATGGTTTCTCTTCTTAAAATGAAAGACTTTCTTAGCACACTCCCTGACCAGGCTGAGGATGTTTCCTATAAAATTGAACAGGTCAACCAAAATGCCAAGGCGATTGATACAGACTTAAAACAGCTCACTAAAACGATTGATCGCTCAGAAAAAACGATTGCGTTTGCTATACTGTTCTTTGGTTTTCTTGCTGTAGGGTATCTTCTTGGTGGAGCGTTTGCTTGGATTTTTTACTCGATTGGGGTTCTTTTCCTCATATTGTTGCTCTATACGTTATTAAAGCGTTAGTAGTTTTTTAAGCAAAAATGTTTTCCTTTTTTATCTTTGAAAGCACTACTATGCTGTTTGGATCTTTATTGTTCTCTTTTATTCTCTTTATTTCTCTTTATTTCTCTTTATATGTTTGATGAATGTATCGTGTATATTCTCTTGTTTTCTTCTCTAACCTTTTTTTTAATAAGCTTCCTTTTTAGTAAAAATATTTTTCAATAACAACGTTACGAATCTTTTTAATAAAGAAAAGAAACCCTTATAAAGAGGCTCTTATTATAATCAGATGTTGTTGTAAGTATGTATGTTTGCTTTATTTTTCCTTTTGGAGGATTCAAATTTAAGAGCGGTTTATGTTTCAACAAGTGTTAAAGAACAAAACGTTTTATTTAGGCGATGCACATGAAAATTATTATTCTGGTTGCTGGAAAAGGAACACGGCTGCAACCCTTTACGTTTACGAAGGCAAAAGCCATGGTTGAAGTTGCAGGAAAGCCAGTGCTCGAGCATATTTTACATCAGGTGATGCAGCTCAAGAAGGTTTCAGTCAGCGAAGTGATTTTTATTGTTGGGTATTTAGGCAATCAAATTGCGGATTTTGTGATTTCAAAAAAATATCCTTTCAAAGTTACGTTTATTGAGCAAAAAGAGCTTAAAGGCCAGGCCCATGCAGTCAAGCTTGCCCAGGACGCAATCACCCAAGATTGTGTTATTTGGTTTGTTGACACGCTTTCTGATGCAAATCTTGACCAACTGAGCATGGTAACTGAAGATGGGGCAATCTATGTTAAAGAGGTACAGGATCCTCGAAGGTTTGGCCAGGTCAAAGAAGTTAATGGCATTGTTACTGAAATCAAAGAAAAAGCAAATCCTCCAATCTCGTTTTTGGTCAATATCGGACTCTACTATGTCAAAAATTACAAGCTGATGCTTGAGGCGATTGATGAGCTTATCGAAAAAGGGATGCAGACCAAAGGAGAGTTTTATTTGATGGATGCATTCTCATTAATGATTGCAAAAGGCGCGACCTTTCGTGCATTGCCAGTCACGGTTTGGAAAGATTGCGGCGTTCCACAGGAGTTTTTAGAAACCAATGCGTATTTGCTTTCGAAAAAAGCGTATCAGCACGTTCCAAAGAAATTGCCTTCAAGTGTCAAAATTATTCCCCCGGTTTTTATTAGTGATGATGTTGTCTTGGAGCATGCAGTCATTGGCCCTAATGTTTCCCTGGGGACAAAAACCATTGTTAAAAATGCACGCATCAAGGAATCAATCATTTTTGAGCATTGCGAGCTGGATGATGTTGTTCTTCATGATTCTATGATTGGAGAATATTCCTCAATAAAAAATGCCAAAGGATCGTTAATCGTCGGTCCGCAAACAAGGATCCAATAACCTTGGTTGTAGGGTTGCCTTTTTTCTCTTCACTTGTTTGTATTGTTCTTGTTGCAGTGCCTCTTTCTTGCAGTTTCTTACTTTAAAAGAAGCATTGCATCCCCAAGGCTATAGAAGCGGTATTGTTTTTCAACAGCATGGCGATAGAGCCGCAAGATGCGTTCCTTACCAAAATATGCGCTTACGAGCAAAAGAAGGGTGGATTTAGGAAGGT
>JAWAQC010000014.1:0-10575 GCA_038894115.1 Candidatus Woesearchaeota archaeon
AGAAAATACCCTGCAGGCAACAGATTGGTAAGCAACAAGGCAAGGACAAAAAAAACTCCAAGAAACCACTTATAACGAGCAATCTTTAATGCTTCAAGATAACTTGAACTTTTAGCAAAAAAAACACCAACTAAAAGAGAAAAAAATCCTGCAAGGAAAAACAATCCCTCAAAAAGTGTCAGAAGGGTAGCTGCCATCCCTACCAAAAGCACGGTACTTCCAGCAACAAGCAACAAAAGATCTTTGTCTTTGTAAGAAAAAATAATCTTATACAGCATATAAAAACCTACCACAAACACAACAATTCCTAACGCCGCAAGAAACGTCAGTAAAGAGAACCCTTGAAAATGTGACAGGAGAAGGGAAGGTGGAACATTACGAAGAAGAATACCAAGACCCTGTGCAAAAAGCACATCCTTGTAAAGGAGCAAATAAAACCATGACGGAAAAAAAAGAGAAAATAAAAAAAGCTCAAATTCTTTTTTAGCAATACGCTTCTCTTCTAAACGAAGAAGAACCAAATACACAAACAGTAAGAGAACAAAAAGGAAAACAAACGGTGAGGTCAAGGTCAAAGCAATAAAACTCACTAAATACGCGTATAAAAAAGCATTGTCTAATCGAATGCGAATAAAAAAATAAAGGCAAAGAAAAAACAAGGGCATGGCAATATGGAGAGGAGAAAGAAGATTTACTGAGGAAACTAAAAAAATGGGGAGCGTTCCAGCTGCAGCAGCACTAAGCAAACTTGCTGGTTCACTGCGAGTAATGTGCAGTGAGAGGAAGAAAATCACTAACGGAAACAACCCCACAACAAGCAAGGGAAAAAACAGCACTGCAGGTTTTGCAATGAGAAAAAGCACGGCTAATAACGTATAAAAAAAAGGAGGATAAGGGTAGGCTCTGCCACCATAACTTAAGGGATCAGTAAATGAAAGTTTTCGTTCCTCTGCAATACGCTCAATCAAGCGCAAATGAAAATAACTGCTATCATCAGAAAAGGAGCTGCCAAGAAGTAGGATACGCACAAGAATGCTAAAAAAAAGTACAAGTCCAAGGATAATCCAGGTCCGCTTTTCCATGGGTGGTTCTCAAAAGCATAAACAAGGAAATAACTACGATCCTCAAGGAATACTATCCATTAAGGGAAGATGTATTGTGCACAATTGGGAAAAAATAACATGCTACACAACACGGTACGAAAAGGAAACAAAGGAACGTTAGGCACGGGATTCTCCAAGCACTGCTGCCAGCGATGAAGAAAGATGCGCCCAATCAAAAAATGTGGTAATGGTGGCATAGGCATTCTGTTGATAGGTAGTTAGCATCTCAGGATGTTCTACGAAATACGCGATTGCCTTAGCAAATGCATGAGGATCCTGCTTGACAAACAAAATGTCTTTTTTGTTTTTAAAATGGTAGGGCAATGCACCAACAGGTGTTGCAATAACCACGCAATGGCAAGCCATTGCTTCAAGCACTGAATTTGGAAGCCCTTCTGCAGTCGAAGCCAGGACATGGATATCTGATGCTTTAAAAACACTGGGAATATCTGAACGAAAACCAAAAAAACGAATAAACGGATAGGCTTGCGCTAATGCCTTGCGTTTTTCAGGGTACTTATCACCACAGACAAAAACAAATTGTACAGGAAGCTTTTGTTCATGAAGAATTTGTGCAGCCCTTAGAAGAATATCATATCCCTTAACAGCATCCAATCTACCAACATACGTTACAAGAAATCTACGTCGGGAAGAGGATTTTGTAAAAGATGTTGTTGAGGAATCAGAATCCTTGTCTTTTCCTGCTAAAGCAAGTAAATCAGAAGCTGGTTTTGCTTTCGCAAAGGCTTGCAAATCAACACCATTAGGAATAACGGTGGCAGCAAGACCAAGCTCTTTTGCAGGAGCTAAAAGTCCACGGTGCAAAAGTACCACTTTCTTTGCCATCCGCAGCAACAACAACCCTAATGTTCTTGTATATACCCACATCAAAACATTAAGCAGTGTTGAACGACTAAACCAGATATATCCTGGAAAGGTATCGGTTTGCAAAACATAGGAATAGCCCTTAAGCCGTAAATAAAAACCTGTCAGGGAAGTAAAGAACATATATTTGCTAATCAAAAACGCATCGGGTTGATATTTTTTAATCAATTTGCCTAAATCCCTAAAAATAAAGGGAGTAAAAGTGTAATTAAAAGGGTCTGCTAGGTACCAACCTTTTGAACGGTAAACTTCAACTCCTTGGATACGCTCATAGGCCTTGCTTCCTTTTGTTTGGGAGGTCAATACAACAACCTTAAGGTGCTGATACGTAGTAAGTGCTAAAGCACTTTTGTATGCTGACATCATCCAAGCTGTAGGCTCATAAAAATTAGGGCTAATAAGAAGAATCGTTTTTATTCCAGGAGGGTTACCATCTTTTTGCATTGCTAACGTTTTTTTTGACATGCTTATTATCTCCTTAATTTAGGCAACCTCTACCGATAAAAGTGCAGCAACTCCCTTTAAAAGAGTTAGGAAAGCCAATCAAAGTAAAGAGTAATACCAAAATACTAACACGACACAAAAGGACAATCTCTCACAAAGCAAAAAGCAAATAGTAGTACCTAAGGAAAGGCAAGTGCTAAGGATAAAGGAAAAGCAAAGAATAAGCTTTTTTAAACTTTTCTATGACTCAAAGCAACCACATGACAAGGAACAAGAAGAAGAGAACATTGTGAGTGCATAAGCTAAAAAGAAAAAGAGCAAGAAGCAAAAAACCAAAACAGTATCAACGCTTTTTTAGTGTAATGATGTCACCAATAGTTAAGTGCTGTTGTGAAAGGGGTTGCTTGGTTTCTTGCTTGGAAAAATCATCAGTGAGACTATTATTCCCTTGCTCTGAATGCTCAAGAAGACAAATGCCAAGTTTTTTTTCAAGTTTTTTAGCAAGCGCAAGGCTTGGAACTTGACGATAAGACTCAAGTTGATGAATTAAAGAAACTTTTTCATTGACTGCTTTTGCTAACTCTTCTTGTTTTAAGCCTAACTTTTCCCTGGCCTGTTTGATAAGAAGACCATACCCTGCAACAACGGATTGCTCAGCATCCTGTTCTTGCTTGGTGGATGACAAAGTGGCAAATGATGACCTAGAAAAACCAGAGGCGCTACCCTGCTTTTGCAAACGTCCATGGGACGTAGATGAAAAGGGTTTTTGAAGTTGTGGTCGTTTCAAAATTTTCCCATACACTGAACATTCCTGGCAAACCGTAAGTGCTACGCCCTCAATCTCGCTAACATAAAAATGAGTTCCTTTCTTTCCGCACATTTCACAATTCATACAATCACCTAAAGAGGATATCACGAGCATTAATACCAAAAAAAAGGATATAGGAAGAAGAAATGTTGTAGTGTTCTTAAAGATTTTGGTTTTTTACATGGTTCTTATAAGAGAGAGTGAAGAAGAGATATAAGGTGTAGGATGTATAAAAAAAAGTACCAGTACCTTGAGAAGTAAAAAGAAATAAAAAATACTGATAAAAAACGAAGCTATAAGCATAAAAGAACAACATAAAGAAGAGAACAAAAGAAAAAAAGGTAAGAAAAAGCTAAAAAGATGGCTTTAAAAGCTAGCGCTTTTGCCTGCTTATGTTGGCCAGATTAGAATCTTTTGCTTACGCACCACACCGGGCACTTGGCCATAGAGATAGGTAATGGCACCATCTTTAGGAACAAAAGAAAGTTGAAATTCTTCATCTTCTCGTAATGCATTCTTATTTTTAAATTTATAATACAACACCAAAGATTCTCCAGGTTCAAGGATAGTATCATGGTCCCCTAATTTTACAATATAACAAAAAAAGCGCTCAGGAATCAAACGATCAAAGGTGCAGATATCTTGGGAAGGAAATTGGTCAAAATACAAAACTTGATTAGCACTAACGGTAATATTCCCACCCGAAGTAACATTAAAATCAGCAGTGATGAACCCATAAACATCTTCATCATACACAATTTTTTTCTCATTAAGGACTACACGAACTTGTGCACTGAGTGTTGCGTTGTAGATGTATTTTCCTAAAGAAACATTTGCAATCCCAACACCGCTAATATTAAACAAAAAAGCATCATGGCTAGCACCATAATTAAGGTCAATTTTAAGGTAATCGATTTGCCCATCACTATTAAGATCAGAGCTTAGACTATACCAAGATGTATTTTTAAGAGGAACTCCATTAAGCTTCTCATTGTACTTACTTGCTGTAGAATGCTGAAGTGTAGAACCTATAGAGTAAGATTCAGTACTAAAGGTAAGACCCATCTGCCGAAGATTTACTTCTTGAGCCCCAGGACGCAAGCGCAGAGAAATCTCTAGTTGCGGGACCCGAACTGCAGTAAGATTAGCATTACCATACACTTCAGTAATTTCTACACCTGTAACCAATCGTTTTCTTGCTTGACCAGCAACTGCATAAGATTTTTCTTGCAAAACACCGGAAGTACGAATAATAACTCCGGCAGCGATTGCTGCAGTAAGCAGGCTTGCAATAAAAACAATTAGTGTGCCAATCCCTATTTCTGCCCTATACTTTTTTATAAGCTTAGTGGTAGCTAATAGCATTCTTGTTTCCTTTATACTGATAGGCTTATATAAATATTTCGGTTTTTTTTCGTTTTTTGATATTACCGATAAGCAAAAAAACCTTGGAATTCCCAAAATAATCAAAACAAGAGAGGAAATTCTGAGGAAGGAAACCCTATTTTAAACATCCATAAACTCCTAAAAATAATATCTAAAATAATCGTTTAACTAGAAGCCCTATATTACTTTTTCTCTGTCATTTTCAAATAGTAATAAAAATTTATTAAGGATAGGATGTTATTTTTTTAAAAAGATGCTGTTTTATTACAAAGTAGGCTTTAAAGGTTATAAAACAGCATATCCATAGGACAGGATAACTAAGTAGGGGGTATCAATGGAGGTTAAAGAAGCGTTACAACGCAAAGCTGTACATCCATTTTATTTGCGGGATGGCACATGCCTTCATACACTCCAAGACCTCATAGAATTACTAGAACTTATGGATGAGCATTTTTACCAATATTATGCTAATGACCAAAAAAATGATTTTTCTACATGGATAAGCCATGAATTTGGCTATCATGACCTTGCAAAAGCAATACGCTACAAAAGCCCCCTTAAAGCAAAAGAAACAATTCTTGCCTACTTGTATGCAAAATCAGCCCATGATAAAAACCAAAAAAACAAGCATTATTCACAGCAAACACAGGTGTATAACCAAGAAAAAAACATCCTGAACCAAGAAGAAGTATCCTCTCCTGATGATGAAGTATCCCAAGAATTAAAGCAAATCGAAAAACGGTTAGATGCGTATCAACAAGTCCTACAACAAGGCAGTAACACAACAAGCAATACAAGAAAACTGCAAGCATCGGCAATCTTACAAGGTGCTCAGCAACAGCAAAACAATGGTGACCTCTTTACAAAAACATTAGGAATGGACAAGGCAGAAAGGTTAAAGAGAAGTGAACAGAACAAAGAAGAAGAAGTGGTAAATGTACAACAACAAGAAAACACCCAGCAAGCGAAGAGTGCTGGAGTACAAAAAGAACAAACACAACCACTCCAAAAAGAAGTAACCTCTTTCATTATAGAAGATGCATTAAGCAAAAAACAGGAATTGGTCCGCCTCAAAACCCCAGCACAAGTCTATGCATCGCAAGAACCACTAAAAGGGATTCTTCCCAACGAAAAAAGAAAACCCCTTAATGAAGAAAAACAAGAAATTGAACCTGACGTCCATGAACCTGAAACTGTGCCTGTAACAATGCGTGATGTCCCCTTAGCAACAATAACATTCTTAAACCAAACAATCACTCAAATCACAAGAACAATGCAAGAGCAGCAAGCAATGCTCAACAGCAAATCCCAAGAAATTGCAGTGCTCAAACATACGCTTGAAAAAAAAGAGCGAGAACTGGAAAACTACAAAAAAAATTTACACACCCTTAGCCAGGAAAATAAAGCATTGACCTTTGATTACCTCAACTTAAAAGAAAAAGAACATCGTTTAGAACAAGCAGAATTGAAGCTGCGTGAACAAATCCAAGCATGGAATGAACGCATGGACCGCCTTAAACCCCTGCTTGAAACAAAAAACATTCAAGAACAAGAACTCGAGCGTGAAGAATCTTGGTTGAACGAAATCAAAAAGAATGAGCAATCGCTTACCCATAAGCTTCTGCGAAATGAACTAAAACTCAAGCAGCTTCCTCAACAAACAGCGCGATTAGAACAACTCAGTCAAGAACAAGAAGACCAAGGAAGAACAACAAAAAGCATCGAAGAAGAAGTAGACCAGTTGCTTACAACAATTGACAACGCACTAAGCAAAATGGACACAGAACTCGAAAAAAAGAAACGCCAAAAGAAAAAGAAGTAAAAGGAAAAACCATGGAACCGCTTACACTGCAGCAGGCAATGGCAAGTCTTAGGCAAATAGCCAAAGAATATCAACACATACGCCAAGAACTTGCCCAACGCATGGAGCAGATGAAAAAAAAAGAGCAGGACCTTGCGCAAAAGGAACAACAGCTGATTGAACTTCAAAAATTCCTAGAACAAGAAAAAACTGCACTCACCCAAAAAGAAAAGTTTCTGGGACGCAAAGAAAAAGAAATCCAAGAGCAAGAAGAAAAAGCAAAAAAAGAGGTTGAGCAAGCAAAACACCAGCAAGAAAAAATACGGACACTCAACCAACACCTCTCTGATGAACTTGAGCACCTTGAAGAAGCAAAAAAAGCATTAACCAAGGAAATCAACAGCCTTGAGCGAACCTTCAAAGAACGCGCACATACCATCAATCTCCAAATGCGCAGATATGAAGAGATAAAAAAACAGACCCTCCAAGCACAAGAACACCTCAAAACGATTCTTGCTGAACTTGAACAAAAACATGAAGAGCTCCAACAGCACGAAAAAACGCTGGAAAAAACATTTGCTGAACGAAGGAAAGCATTTTTAGCAAAAGAACTAGAACTGGAACAACAACGCAAAGCAAGAGAACAAGAAAAACAAAAAGCGCAACAGGAATTGGCAACCATTACCAAAGAACTGCAAAAATACAAGCAGCTGCTTGAAGAAGCACAGCAGGAATATGCTGCACTCAAAAAACAACGCGCTGAAGAAAAAAAACGAATGCAAGAAGAGCAGGAAACGCTAAACCAACAACGAAAAGCAATAGAAAAAAAAGAGGAACACGTCAAGCAGTTACTAAGCCAGCAACAAGAGCAGCAACGAAACCTTGAAAAAGAAGCAGAGCTCATCAAAAAAGAAAAACAAGAAGTGCTACAGATTAGTAAAGAGAAAAACAAACGCTTGCAAGAGTATACCCAACTCCAAAAACTCCTCCAAAAAAAACAAGAGGAAATACAAAAAAAACAGCAAATACTAGAACAGCAAGAGCAAGAGCAAAAGAGAAGAAAAGAACAACAAGAACTGGAGAACAAAATCCTTGAGCAAAAAAAACGAGAAAAGATGACAGAACTGCAAGCACTTACGAAAAGCATCAATGAGGCAAAAGAAGCCATCAAAACCTTAACCCTTGAACAAAAAAAACTACAAGAAAAACACCTGCTCCAGACCAAAGCAATGCAGGAAAAAGAAGCAGAACTCCTCAAAAGAGAACTCCTACTCCAAGAACAAGAGCATGAGCTTGAAGCTGACAGAAAACTACTAACGTTGCAAATGCAGGAAGCACAAGAACTCTTAAAAAAAGCAAAAGAAACAAAACGGCAAGAAACCCCAAAAAAAGATCTCCTTGGAAATGAACTCACCTTTGATTGGTAAGCAACGATACACCAAAACTAAAAAGCACTAAGAAAAAACGAAATACCATGATCCTACGGACCATCAAATCAGAAGAAGAACTGCTGGTGCGACTTGAAGCATCAGGAATGATTGCAGAGTTTGTAAAAAGCCACAATGGGATTTGGAGCTACAAAGATTGGCTAGAATTTCTCGATACGATACAAAAAAAAGGATACAAAATCAATCCACAGCTGGTTCTTGAGCGTGTCCAAAAAGAAAAAGAACGTTATTACCGTGAACTCCTTGGAATGGATCTCAAGGACCAAACCAAAGAACAAAGCAGCCAGCCTACGCAACCCAGCAGCCAAAAAGAAAACCCAAAAACCAGCACCGGTAGCGCAGCGCAAGCACTCCAAAAAAGAGAAACGGAAGACCAACAAGGAATAGGAAAAAAAATAGCTGAATGGTTTAAACGAAAGCAAGGGACTGAGCAAAACCATGATGAAACAGAGAACCTCACGCCCCAAGAGCGAAAAGTGCTGGGATTGCTCAACGAGCGTAAAGCACTGCTCAAAGAAGAGATCGCAGAGCTTGAAAAAAAGAGAAAAGAACTGAAAATTGAGCTGCTCAAAAAAGACCAAGACATTAGCAAACGCCTTGCTGAGATAGAAAAAGAGAAGGCAGAAATCAGCAAAATAACCGAATCAAACTATTGTCCTGATAGCCCTTGTGGGGAATTTATAGAAGGATATCCCGTATGCGAAGAACCAGATCCAAACAACCCTCCTAAAGGAGAAGAATTTGAACTAGGAAATGGTGAGTCTAAATCAATTACTGTAACAAGCGAGTCAACAAGTGGCAAAGCCTGTGGTTCCTACCAGACGAAACTGCATGTAGGAGTACTAAATTGTGATCCTCCTTTACCACCAACAGAAACGCCCACACCTACAATAGAACCAGCACCCACACCAACCGAAGCGCCAGAACCAACAGTCCCCCCAATGCCCGAGCCCACTCAACCTCCAAGACGTCCGGGACCCCGGATAGATCCATGCGAAGGTTTACCAAAACGTGCATGTCTTGATGTAGGTCCAGATGGATTTTGTCAAACAGGGTTAACTTGTGAGGAACCAACACCCACACCAACTCTCACACCCACTCCCACACAAACACCCACTCCCACCCAAACACCTGCCCCAACACAACCAGTCTCACCAACCAATCCTCCGCTTTCTTCCTGTAACGGACTGTGCAACTCAAATAGCGATTGCTCAGGAGATCTCTTCTGTTATCAAGGATCGTGCAAAAACTCGGATTGCCCTTCTGATACCGACTGTATATGTTCTACTTCAACACCAGCACCAACACAAAGGGTAACAACCGCTCCTACACCAATCCCCACAATACAAACCACAACAGAAGAAGAATCACTACCTCAAGCAGGAAACTCTACTCCAACAATAATAAGTCTTGGCGTAAGCTTAATACTTCTTATTGTATCTATAGCTTTGGCTATATAATTCTTTCTAAAGACCAGCTTTCTTAAGCTCTTGGAGAACAGCTTTCTGCTTACCATTTACCTTCCCGGGGACTAAAATATTAAACCTAACATAAAAATCCCCCCTGCCTCCACCATGCAACTTATTAATTCCTCTCCCACGAAGGCGTATCATCGTGCCAGAATGTGTACCTTCTCTTACCCTAATTTTAACTTCTCCCTCCAATGTTGGAACACCAACTTCCCCTCCCAAAACAGCCAAAGAATAAGGAATATCCACTCTAACATATATATCATCTCCATCTCTTTCAAAAATAGGGTGAGGGCGAATGTTCACAGAAAGCATAAAGTCGCCAAAATTAATACGTGACCCCTCGTCAATACCTGCTGGTATTCTCACTTTCCTTTTCTTCCCATTGACAACTATTTCTTTTTCACAACCCTCAACCGCTTCCATAAAATCAATAGTTAAAGAGTAACGAGGAATTTGCTTTGTCCTTGAGAAAGGACTTCCTCCAAAAAACTGCTCAAATATATCAAAAGGATCAGCAAAATCAAAACCTTCAAAAGGTGATCCAGCAGAAGTAGTATAGGTATAAGTAAAAGGACCCCAACGACCGGATTGGGAAAATGGAGAACCAGAAAAACCAGCTGCCCCCCCAGGAGAAAAAGCAGAATGTCCAAACTGATCATAAGCTGCCCTTTTTTCCGGATCAGACAAAACCTGGTAAGCTTCATTTATCTCCTTAAATCTCTTTTCAGCAAACTCTTTGTCTTCTTTATGACGATCTGGATGCCACTCTAAAGCAAGCCTTCTGTAAGCTTTCTTAATTTCCTCTGACGAAGCGCTTCTGCTAACACCCAATACATCGTAATAATCCGACTTCCCACTCATAGTGCAAGAGAAAGTTTGCCGTCCGCCAACACAAGTTTTAATTGTTTTCCCTTTTTGAGTTTACCTTCTATTTCAAGTATAGCCACTTGATCTAGCACCTCTTCTTCCAAAAGCCTTCTCAGAGAACGTGCTCCAAAAACAGGATCGTATCCTTTGTTGGCAAAGTAAGCAATAACATCATTAGTATAAGCAAGATCAATTCCTTGTCTTGATAATATCTTTCTTATCTTACTCAACTCTTTTTCAGCAATCTTTTCCATAACACTCTTGTCTAGAGGCCGAAAAACAACAATCTGGTCAATCCTGTTTATAAATTCAGGCCTGAAAAATTTCAAAAGAAGCGTTTCAACTTCTTTCCTAGTTTCAT
>JAWAQC010000015.1:0-9607 GCA_038894115.1 Candidatus Woesearchaeota archaeon
GGTGCAAAGAAAAACCATACCTTCTATATTGTCTGCCAGTCATTATCAGAATTGTGGGACAATCAAACCACCAAAATTAATTTATCTATTGCAATTACTTCAGATATTCGCATCGTGCGTATTTCCCCTAATCCCTTATATACTACATCCTTGCAGGGCAAAATCCTTAATGTTACTACCAATTTAAAGACAGGAATTTGTTATTTGAATGCTACAGCTCAAGGTGCACCTTCATCCCAAGGCATTCCCTTTGCAACCAATGCACAGCCGAATCGGCCTAATTTGCTGCTCCATAGAACTCCATTAGCTTTAAGTTTACCAGGTCCTGGAAATTATACGTTCCCCATTACTTGTTATAATACTGCAGTAACTGTTGGTGAGAAAAAAGATACCAAGAACTTTACAATCGTGTTTGATAATACTCCTCCAAGCATTGTCCGAATTATTGGTAATATGACATATGAAGATCCTTTGCAGGTTACCTTAGATGAGGTAGGTAACCTCTCTCAAATCAGTATCAGGCGCCAGGGTCCTGGAGCCGTGCAAGTGTATGATTTGAAAGTAACGAGTACTGTTCCACATACAACCTTTACCTTAAACCTTGCCAATGAAAGTTTAATCCATAAAATTCCACAAGGCTTATACACGCTTAGTTTCACAGCCTCAGATTTAGCCGGCAATAAACGTACCTTTACCAATGCTTACACCTTCTTGCATGTGCTTAAACCTTTTAGAATCAATCTCACCAAGCCTTCGTATGGCTGGTCAGCGCACGTGGTATTCCCAATAGAGATTACCAGCACCCGACCCTTGACTAGTACTGCATGCAGATACACAAACAATCCAGACCTTAATTATGAGCAAATGCAGTATACAATGGTCCAGGGTAGCACTCCCTTTGTGTTTAGTTCAGCAGAGCAGATTAACATTACAGCGTTTGGCAGAACCTTGAAAGTAGGTTGCAAAGATACCTACACTAATGTTACGGTTATCCAATTCTTTACTTTAACCTACTATCCCTACCCTGCCTCTATTACCAGTGCTGTCTTTGATCCACAACCAATTATTGAGTATCCTTTAGCAAGCACACTGACTGTAGTTACGAATGTGTCTTCTGTTTGCCGGTATGATCTTTCCCCCAAATCAAGCTTTAGTGCATACACCTATGCAATGCCCGGCATTACCAACACGCACGTGCAACTGATTAACAAGACTACCTTCCCTGGCATTGATGACTTTACCGGTGCAAAGAAAAACCATACCTTCTATATTGTCTGCCAGTCATTATCAGAATTGTGGGACAATCAAACCACCAAAATTAATTTATCTATTGCGATCACTTCTGATATCAAAATTAGAAGTGTTTCTCCCAATCCTTTATACACCACATCCTTGCAGGGCAAAGTTGTTAATGTCACTACGAATCTTAAGACTGGAATCTGCTACTTGAATGCAACCAGTCCTGGAACTCCTTTTGCAACCAATGCGCAACCCAACAGACCTAATTTGCTGTTGCATAGCACCCCGCTTTCATTTACCTTGCCTACTGATGGGATTTATACCATTCCTATCACTTGCTATAATTATGCTGTTGCAATCGGCCAGAAGAAAGATACCGCATCATTAAAAATTTACTATGACAGGACTCCTCCAGTGGTTGCATCAGTATCCTTACCTTCAGTGCTTTGCTACACTAACCGAGTTCCTGTCAATGTTGAAGCAAGCGATAATATTTCAAGCATTGTTGCCTATAATTATTCACTCTATCGCCAGCAAGGAAATGTTCTTCTTGTTCCCTGGCAAACAGCATCGACTGATGATTTCACTATTCGAAAGTTTGCGAATGGCACTTCCTTAACCCTTGTTCCAGGAGAACGCTATTATGTCAAAGTTAAAGCCAAAAACAGTGTCGGGCTCTGGTCAGCAGAAGTGCAGTCTAATGCTTCAGTACTTAACCCGCAGGATACTTCCTGTATCAGCAGAGTTTGTGGCAATGGCATTTGCCAGCAAGGCGAGACCTGCCAAACTTGTCCACGAGATTGCTGTCCTGCTGGCACTGGTGGCAAGTGCTTTAACAATGTCTTTGACCCAGAAACAGAGTCAGATAAAGACTGCGGCAAGTCCTGCGAGCCGTGCGGACTAGGCAAAAAATGCACGACCAACGCTGATTGTGAAAGCTATTTTTGCGCGCAGAACGATGTAGGGCAAAAAGTTTGCCAGGTAAACCATTGTTCCAACAGCATTCTTGATGCTGGAAAAGAAACCGATGTTGACTGCGGCAAGAACTGCCCTGCCTGCGGGGAAGGCAAAGCCTGCACGCAAAAGAGTGATTGCGCAGGACTCTTGTTTTGCCATCCCACTACGAAGGTATGTAGGCAACCCAGCTGTTCTGATGGCCTGCTTAATGAAGGCACTGAAACCGATGTTGACTGCGGCGGTATCTGCATTGAACAAGGCAAATTCTGCCAGATTGGAAACAAGTGCAGCAGCCATGATGATTGCAGTTCAAAATCCTGTATCGGAGGCATTTGCACTGCTCCTTCCTGCACTGATGGCGTGCGCAATGGCAATGAAACTGCAAAAGATTGCGGTGGCTATTGCGCTGCATTAGGATACAAATGCGCAGTTGGCGAGTCCTGCCTGCGTGATGCTGATTGCGTCAGCTCTGCTAAATGCATTAACCGTGTCTGCAAGAGTGCCGAGGATGCAACCTTAGATAGCGATAATGACGGAATTCCCGATTGGTGGGAATTGAAGTATGGTCTTAATCCTTTTGATCCTTCTGATGGATTAAAAGATGCTGATGCTGATGGTTTAACTAATCTTGAAGAATATAAACGTGACCTTAATCCTAAGCAAAAAGATACTGATGGTGACGGATTTACTGACCTTGAAGAAATTAAAGCAGGAACTGATCCAAAAGATCCTCTTAGTTTCCCCAAGAAATCGTCCTGGCTTGGGATTTTGCTCTTTACCCTCCTTGCTGTTGTTGTCCTTGGTGCAGGGGGCTATGTTGGCTATACCTATTATCGTAAAAAGACAAACAAGCCGTTGCCTTCTTTTGGAGTCACCTTGAAGAAAAATGTCTCCCAGGGTCTTAGTGCCATGGGTTCGCGGTTTGGCCTTGGTCAGCAGCAAATGCAACAGCAGCAGGCTCGGCAGCAACAACTCCAACAACACAAACTTGCCCAAGAACAAGCAAAGGCCTCTGAAAAAGAAAAATTACTCAAGGCTTTTGATGCAGGCACTGCTCCCGTGCAGTCCTTGCCAAGCAATGCTTCGCAGGCTGGAGCATCTGCACGAGTACAAGGACCAGGCGCAGCTGTTGGCAGGCAGGCGGGTGATGCTGCTAGACCTGCCGGTTCTGACACGAGTGGCAAAACCTCTGCAGATAGCCAAGAGCCTAAGGATGGTGACGAAGAGGCATGGATTGATTTAAGCACAATGTCTTTGGAAAAACCTTTAGCAAAATCTTCAACAACATCCTCAACAAAATCTTCTGCATCTTCCCAATCATTAGGCCATCCTACTCAGAGACCAGAAAAGCCTAAATCCAGTGATGATCCTTTTGAGCGACTCCAATCGTTAATGAAAGGATCTACTTACAGTGGAGCAGGTAAAGAAGCAGGTCAGAGAGGAAACCAAGGATTAGGGCAACAACCGCAACACCAGCGTGGTCAAGAGCCATCGCTCCAAGAGTCATCGCTTGAAAAATCAACTCTTAAACCTGGATCTGCCAGTAAAGGAATAAGTAGTAAAGCAGCAGGAAAAACTCCTGCCAGCACTCCTCCTAACACTCCTGCCAACTCTCCTCAAAAATCCAGTCCTGTGGATAATGATGAGGATGCTCCCTTCAGCAAGCTTGAGAAGCTGTTACGCCAATCCTCAGCTCATGATGCTATAGCTACACGCAGCTCTGCCACTCAACCTTCCACTCAACCTTCAAGGCGTGCATCCGATGCATCTACAAGTGAGGATCCTTTCGCGCGTCTGTCATCACTCCTCCAGCGCACTTCCTCTTCCCAGCAACCCTCATCTGATCGCAAATCCTCCCCTGAACAGGGCCAAGCATCTGCTACAGGTCCGTCCACCAAACAATCTTCATCGTCAAAATCAAAGCAATAACAGTCTTTTTTTGTCGGAGTTTTTTCATTACGGTGGGCACGGGTTGTGAGAGAACCTATTGTGCAAGCCTCTACTGAAACTTAAGGTAGCCTTTACTCCTGTTCGTGTATTTTGCAATTGACTTTCCCTTTCGCTTAAGAAAGTGTGCCTCACTCTTTATTTTCCCCTAATCGCTTTAATTATGGTTGTGATCGTCTATGGAATCTCTAGCACCCTTTCCCTTACACCTGTTTTTTTTTACACTGCTCCAAGTATTGCTTCTTGTATTCCATCGACGTCTTGTGTCTCTTGTCAAGAACCCTACACAGTGCCGTCCACGTCAAATTGGAGCGACCACACGCGCAGAAGTCGGTGGCAATATTATCATGTACTTGATGGCTGGTCTTGTCGTGATCGTGGTTATTGGATTTGGGGTTAAGCAGATGATTTCTCTTTCTGCCGACGTAACCAAAATCCAGTGCATTGAATTTCAGCAGTCATTCAAAGAGCGCATTATCAAAGATAGAAGTTATGGGACGGTTGATAAAAAGCCTATTGCTGTTGACTGTCCGCTTAGCCAGGTTTGTTTTGTTGGGGAAAAACCGATTTCCTTTTCGTGTACACCTTTACCCCCCTCCTTCGATCCTATCGTGTGCGATACCTGGGCATCAGGCATTCGGCGCAATGTTTTTCTTCTCGGGGAGGATGGCTTTGTGAAAGGCTCGTTTTATGTTGAGGGCATCCGAGTAAAAAATGGTCTTAACCAGCTTGAGTACCTCTGCCTTGATGTTGATGCTGGAGGAACGATCAATCCTGTTCTTCGCGGCAAAGGCAAAGAGGTGCAAATTTCTCCTGAATAAGCTTCTTTCCCCAATCGTTCCGTGTCTTTCTCCTTTTTCTTTTTTTGTTTTTTTATTCTTCGTAGCAGATTCCCATGATGAGCACATGCTTGCCAAATGTTGCCAGGGGGAGCGGCTGTGGCCTGCTTCGGCGCTGCTGGGCGTCTTCGTTGCAGGGTTGCGCATACGGCGAGGGTGTTTGCAGGTAGGTGATTTTATTACCAAAACGCTGGTAGAGGATGTCCTGGTCATACTTGAATTGCTTGAAATCATCCTCTTGGTATGCTGCAAGGTAGTACCCTTCGTAGGGTTCAAGCCATTTTTCTAAGGTGAGCGCTGCCGTCATATTGATGAAGGATTCAACCACTTGGCAGGACCGATATAGGCTTTTTGGCTGTTGCTCGTCTGTGGGGTCGTACGTTCTCCATTGTTCGATGAGCGCGGTATGCAGCTCGCATTCCTGCTGGATTAATGGTTGTTCATAACTGAGGCAGTCAATGATTAATTCACGAAGCTGTTTGTTGCCGTACCGTCCACAATCAACACTGGTATGCAACAGCACGTCGATAAACGCTGAACTTTGTTTTGGCTGCAAATATTCTTTTACTGGCTGCTGCATCTCCTCTTTTGCAAGGTTAAGATAGAGCAAAAACCCAAAAATTGCCAGGACGATGACGAAGGCAATTCCCATAATTTCCATTTGTGCTTTTTTATTGTGATTGTACATGATTATTTCCCGATGCTATTTTTTTATCTTTTGGGTTGACGTTTTTGTGTTTTGTTTTCTTGCTGTTGCTTGTTTTTTTTGCTCCTGCTCTTTTTCTTTTCGTAGCGCCAAGAGCAGCATCAAAAAAGCGACTGGAGTGCTTGCCTGCAATGCTTTAGGGGGACCTGGCCCCTTCGGGGACCAACACAATTGCAAAACAATGTGCGCATTGCCAGACGAAAGGAGCGGGTGCTTGCGCTAGCAAGCACGATGCTGCTCTTGGTGGCAGCACGCATCAATACCTAATTTTGTTGCTATGCCTTTGCACCCTTGATGCGTGCTGCCCACTCTTGTTGTTTCATTTTTGTTTCTTTTCTTCGTGTTGTTTTTTCTATGACTCTTGTTTAGGAATAAATGGTAATGTTCAATGCACCAAAATAGCAGGTTTGTGTTCTTGCATCAAATATCGTTGCAGGAATGAAAAATCCTTGGGCTTTAGTTTCGTAGGGCAAGGACATGTTATAAACTAGGATGCTTCGTTTATTCTCGTCATCTTCAATAAACCGTGGATCATAGATTTCAAGAATAATCTGGGACGATTTTAAAATGCTGATATAATCTTTGAGCTGCTCCTTGATGATTTGGTTGCCGATTCTTGCTTTGTCTAGGTCATAGGAAAAACTCAAGTCGCTGCCTCCGCACTGCGCGCACATTTGGGCAGAGCACTGCAGTTCAGGCAGGGTTTGAATTGCAGTTAGCATTTCGGTTATCAGCAGCTCATTGCGTTTTTGCTCCTGCTTTTCCATGCTTTTTGTCTGAAACTGCACGTAGTAAACGAATCCGATCATCATCATGATAATGAAGACGATAATGACTGCTATTGTCTCCATCATTCCCACTTGGGATTTTTTGTTCATGGTTTTTTTTTCTGTTTGTGGGTGCATCTGTTTCCCTGCCGGTGTTTTTTAGTCTGTTTTGTTGCGTACGCTCTTGGTTTTTGGTTTTGCCATCCACTATTTGATTTACATCAAGCTGCTGTATTGCATTGCACTGCTAGTGCTTAATAAATCAGTGGGCATTCTTTGTTTTTTGCATATTCCTCGCTTAGATGTTTGAGGGATGGCGTGATGAGATCTTGCGTAATAAACGCATATTCGTACAATAGTTCAATATCAGCAACACTAAATGATTGCTGCTGCTGGGGATAATTGGCAATCAGCATTTGTATTGCAGTTATTGTGTCTTGGCAGGCAGCATACAATTCATAATCTTTGCAGGTGAATGGCAGTTGTTGTGAGTCAAGAAACTCGTAGTAGTCATAGAGTTTTTCACAACGTTTTTTGTAGATGTCAAGCTGGTGGTGGTAGCGCTGGAGCATGGTTGCAATGGTGCAATTGTAAATCTCAGCATTATCGCTGATAATAGTGCCAAACATCGTTGCCCTATCAAACCAGAGTGCGCCTTGGCGTTCTTCTAGGATAAACCTGTCACCTGTTTTTTTCATGTTTGCCATGAGCACATACCCATAGTCTTTGCCTTCTTCTTTTGCCAAGTATTTAACTTTGATTGGTGTCTTGATTTTTTTCTCTATTCTTATTTCAAGGTTGTTGGGAACATCATCGCTGTTCATGATGAAGACTGCACTGTCCCGGTTTTCTGCGTCAAGCTGTTCTATGGCCTGGGTCATTTTTGTTTTGAGCCCAACTTGGCCATTTCTGTCTTCGGTGTAGTTGTAGCCAAACACATAATAGGTGAGTCGGTCGGGGAACACCATCCCTTTGCGCTCATTAAAAAAATCTTTGATGACGGTAGAAGGATTGGTTTGGTTGATGAAAAAAATGTAGATGACATCAGGGCTGGTCAAGAACACCGTATTTGCCGAGCGAAAAGGATAGGAAAAGGGCATCACAAACAAAAAATATTCTTCAGTAAACGAATGCAGGTGTGCAGGGGCAAACAGGTGCTGGAGGGGAATGCGCAAGTTCCTGTTGTTGTTTAGGTACAAACCTTTTTTGCAGTCGTCATAGAACAATTCAGCGTCGCGTAGGGTGATGGTGAAGACCGTGTTGGGGTTGCCCTGCGCGTTGCTTAGGATGTTGTTGAGCTTGATGGTGACATCAACCATTGCTTCTTTTTCGGCGGTTTCCTTGAAATTGTTATACACCTGTAAAAAGACAAACAGGATGATGCCTCCGGCAAAAAGCACAAACACCCATTTAATCACTCCTTCAACATCAGCTTTTTTGTTCAAGCGTTTGTTGCTTGCGATTGTGCGGGGTGCTCTGGTTTTTGCTTGTCCTTGAGTGTGGGATCTGTGTTTGTTCCCATGCACTTACATCATGCCTCCAAATAATGCAGTAATCATTTTTTGTGCCAGCAAAAACATTACCAGCGACCCGCCCACAATGAAGGGTGCGTACTTGAATCCTATCTTTGCCTTGCCGCTGGTAATCACGCCCATCATCATGCAGGCAAGCAAGGAAATGATGATTAATGCGCTGTAGGCAATGTTCGTCAAGAATTGCGGTGTAATGTCTATGCCGCCAGCCAAAAATCCAAGCCCAAACTCGTTGGTGCTGAGCTGGGCAGTGGTTTGCAGGTTATTGACAATGGTTACAAAATGGATGGAAATGGCAAAGAGTAGCGGGGCTCCGACGACAATCGTGAACATGATAAACATGGTGTAGGTTTTGGTGTTGGTCACCATCTCTTCTTTGAGCGCCCTGCGCTGCGAGATGTCCTCGGCAAGCTCCTGCATGAGTTTGCTGAGGTTGCCTCCTGCGCTAAGGCTTGAAATGATGAGCTTTACTGCGCGCTTGAACATTGCGGAGTTGGTTTTTTCGGCTGCGTGCTTGAGCGCTTCGGCAAAATTTTCCGAGGCGACCGCGCGCTTGATAGCATTGTCAAACAATTTTGCTAAGATTCCAAACTCTTTTCGCGTCGCGCTTTTGATTGCCTGAAACGGCGTTGCTCCCGCATCAAGGTTGGAGGCAATGACCTGCAATGCGTCAGGCAATACCCGCTCGATTTCCTCTGTGATGCGCTCTGCTTTAAGGTAGAGCAACAGGTAAAAGAGAAGTTGGATTGCAACTGCTGCCAACAAAACAAACCAATATCCCACTGATGGAAGGCCAAAAAACGAAATGATGGCAATCCCAAGCAATCCAATGCTAAGGCTGTAGACCATTTGCATGCCAAGGTATTGGCTTGCGGTCGCTGTTGCTTGGGTATAAAGTAGCAGTTGGCCTATGTGGGTGCGGTATGCATGAGGATAGAGCTGTGCAAGGCTTTTATAGAGGCGTTGAGCAATGTCCATGGTGTATGCTCTCGTGTTTGGGATGTTCTGTTTGCGGGAAGGTTATGTTGACGGCTTTCTCTTTTTTGGGATTTTTCATTCTTTTGGTATTAAGGGTTATAACTTCTCTTGCGCATTAAATTCCTGCAATGGGCCGCCTGCTTTTGACAAACCCAATCAGGACAATCTGGATGACAAAGGTGATGATTAAAAAAATAATAAACATGGTCTTGTCAATGCCAAAGCCTGCAAACGAGCTGAGGATGACCAGCATCGTGCTACCTATTGATGGCACTGCGACTGCAAAAAGCATGTAGAGCAATGACCATAGGTTTAGTTCCCTAGCATAGTTGCGAATCTTATTTTTTTGCTCTTCCGACAATTCTGCTACAATTCGTGAAAGGATCTCTTTAAGGTTGGTGCCGGTTTTCAATGCATTGACAATTTGCCAGCAGGTGCGCTTAAAATATTGGGATTTTGTGGTCAAGGCTACTTCTTCAAGGGTTTGGATCATTGATTTTCCAGTGTCCACTTCTGTGACAATGTAGCGAAACTGTTCTGAGATTTCAGGGTATTGGGATTGTGCCAAATGCCTAAATGCTTCGTATAGCGAGATGCCGCTGCTAATTTGCAGCATTAAATCTTTGAGCGTAAAGATAAGGT
>JAWAQC010000016.1:0-9467 GCA_038894115.1 Candidatus Woesearchaeota archaeon
CGTGTTGAACTTAAGGACAAGTTGCGCGCAATTATTATCGGTATGGGGATTGAAGCTGGTGAATTAACCGGTATTCGCAACAAGCTCAATATTCAAGTGTACATCCTTACAGAGTTTTGGGATTCGATTAAAGAGGCAAATCCTGTTATTTTTACCTTTTTACGTGATGGTGTCCCTTTCTACGACCGTGGCATTTTCATGCCTTGGAAACAGCTCCTTAAAATGGGGAAAATTAAACCTTCAATGGAAGCAATTGAAATGTATATGACTTCTGGTGAGCAAATGCTTGACCGTGTTCGTTATAAAATTAAGGAAATTGGAATGGAAGATATTTTTTATGCATTGCTTACCCCTTCACAAGCAGCATTAATGCTCTATGGACTTCCACCACCAACTCCTAAAGAAACACCTGATTTGATGGAAGATGTTTTTGTTAAAAAGGAGCAATTACTTGAAAAAAAATATGTTGATATTCTCCGCAAGACTATCCAAACCAGGAAAGCACTAGAGCATGGCACAAAAGAAAAAATATCTGGCAACGAATTAGATGAGTTGTTGGTCCAAGGTGAAGAATACCTTAAACGAATTAAAAAACTCTTTGAAGAGATTGAGCGCGTGAAAGAAAAAGAGACCATTACTAATATTTTTGATACCATGGTTACAATTACACGAGATTTGCTCAAGTCAGAAAATATTTCTTCGGTTTCTGAAGAAGAGCTGCTTAGTGTTTTTAAAAAGGAAATTGCAAGTAAAGGTTTAGTCCCTGAAAAATACACCCGGTTGCTTACAGATTTTTTTGAATTCAAGGCAAGCATAAGCAAAGGAAAAGCACTTACAAAAAGCGAAATTGATGATATGAAAAAAAAGAGCAGAGAATATATTAAATTTGTGATAGAATACCTCCAACGAAAACAAAGTAAAGACCTTGATCGTGCAAGAATTCGTTTTACCTATGGCACAAAAATCGGTGAGTTGCTCTTGTATGATCAACAGGCTTTCCTGTTGCTTTCAGAGAATGAAGAGCGCAAAATTTATAGCGCAAAGCTAAAGGATGGGGGGTTGCATGATCTCAAAGAGATCTCACTCGAAATGTACGAAAAGGCGCTTGCAAAACCCCAACTTCCTCAGAAAATTATCATTAACCATGCATTAATGAATAGTCTTAAAAAATTCATCGGACAAGACGTTGACATCATTTTATCCTAACCTTTTCTCCTAACGTTTATACAAAAGATTTAAATAATAGTACGCATTAAGAAATCCGAGAGGTTACTACTAACCTTTGTATCATAACAAAGAATGGGGTGAAAACATATGTCAGACCTTTTAGTTGTAAGAGCAAAACTAAAAGATGTAGTTCCAGGCTATAATGTTGCAGGTGACCTTGCCGAAGCACTTGACGCAAAAGTGAGGCAACTCCTCAAAGATGCTGCAAAACGTGCTGAAGGAAACGGCAGAAAAACCATTATGGCTAAAGATTTGTAAAGCAACAAATTTTTTCTTTTTCTTTTTGTATCACTTTCTTGTAGGAAAGAAGGTTTATAAATAAGTAGTGGTATAATTCCTTATATCATGGCCAATCATTTCCTTCCTCATACCCAACTGTTTTTTGTTTTCACAAAGAAAAAAAAGAAAGGCCAAGTTTGGTCTATTGATACGTTCATTGCATTTCTGTTTTTTCTTGCGGCGATTGCATTTTTCATCGGGTATCTTTCTTCAACGCAAGAAACTGGCAAGAGCGCAAAAAAAGAATCAGAAACGATTCCACAATTACTTTCTTCAGAAAGTTTTGGTGTTACGCTTATTAAGAACAATGAAATTGACCGAGAAGTTTTACAGCAACTTGTGGCAATGGATTACCAGACGTTGCAATCTGTCTTGGGTGTAAAAAATAATTTTTGTATTTATTTTTTGGATGCGAATAATAATTTAATTAATCTTTCTGAACTGTTAGTAGGATATACAAGAACCATTTATGGTATTGGTGATGGAACTGTTGTCTTAAATGTTTCTCGTGATGGTACCAAACAAGTGCGATGCACCCATCTTCCTTAATCCTACTAAGTATTGTTCCTCCTTACTCTTTTGTTTCTTTATACCTTAAGTTTCGTCGGATGTGAAGGTAAAATATATAAATCTCATTTTTACTCCATAGCGTACTTTAGGGGTTGTTTTCCTTTCATCTTCCTGCCGCGGTGGCACAACCTGGTACTGCGCAAGCCTGGAGAGCTTGTTTCCGAAAGGATTTCCCGGTTCAAATCCGGGCCGCGGCGTTACTTTCTTCATTTTTTCTCTTTCTGTTCCAGGGATTATTATTATCTTCTTAGGAGATGTTTTTGTTTCCTTAGCGTAGTTCTTAGTGTTGTCTATTGTATTCTTTTCCTTCCTGTCAACATCTCTAAGATTCGAGGCAAAAACTTACTGCTTTACGAATCTTTTGTAAGAACAAATACACTCTTACAAGAACGAGAACGATGCAAGAACAAGATAGAATATGGGCCGGCGGGGATTTGAACCCCGGACACCTAGATCTTCAGTCTAGTGCTCTCCCAGGCTGAGCTACCAGCCCATTATAAAGTCCTTTTCTCGAGTAACTATAAAAAGTAATGAAAAAAGGTTATGCTTTATATAGCTTTCTGTTATAGTCCTGCGCCTAGTTCTGCACCCACTCTTTTTGATAAGTGATGTTTTGTTCTTGCTTGTCCTGTTCATGCTCTTGGCAGTAAATACAGTAGAATCATTTTTTATGAGTGATGGTACAATCCCCTCAATGATTTGCGTTGCATCCTCCAAGTGTTGTTTTACGATACCCTAAGCACAGGAAAGAAGAAAAATATAAATATAATCATTCTTTTATCTGCTTCTTATGTCTCGTATTCATTCTCACAAAAAAAAGAATAAAAAAAAAGCAAAGCAAGAAATTGAAACCATTCTTTATCATCTTTGCCATCTTGCAAAAACCTTTGCGCATGATCCTGAAAAAGCAGACCTTCTTGTTCGGCGATCCCTTCGCATTGCAAGAAAAACCAATGTTCGGCTTTCCAAAGAGCAAAAATATTTTATCTGTCGTACCTGCCATTCTTTCCTTTCGCCAGGGAGTCGAGCCAGAATTCGCTTTCATCAGCACCGTTGTATCCTTTTATGCAAGCAATGCAAGCACATTACACGAATTCCCTACAAGGCAACTAAGCCACCCTCCTCACATAAGAGAGCACTATCAAAAACCAACGATGAACCCTTCGTTGATTAATTCTTTATGATGTGAGTGCTTGCCTTTCTCTTCCTGTTTTTCTGCTTCCAACGTTTATTTTTTTGCTGGGGTTCTTCTCTCCATGATGTTGTACTGTTCTCTTCATTTTACACTTTTTCAAGTCGAGCAATGCACTAATTTTTCTTTGACACTGAAAGAAAAAAAGTACGCATCTATCAAGAAAAAAGCAATCTTTAAATAACTGTAGTGCTTAACACTTCATTAAGTATCATTAAAAATAGGAATTATTTTTTTACTCCCTTCCGTTAACTCAAAGAGTTAAAGCCGTACTTATGTATTGGGGAAGTAGCATTCTATTCGCTGTTGAGGGGTGAGACCATGAAAAACCAAAAAAAACCTCTTAAGAAAAAAATTTTAGTTGTCGATGATGAACCTCATATTGGTAATTTGATTAAGCTTACCCTCAGCGAGCGGTACGATGTTACTGAAGCCTACACTGGAGCCGAAGCACTCGAAAAACTTCGTCGTTATAAACCTGATTTAATCTTGCTTGACATTATGATGTCTGGGATGGATGGCTTTCAAGTTCTTGAACAAATCAAGTTAAAGAAAGAGCTTGCTGATGTTCCTGTTGTTTTTTTAACTGCGAAATCCCAACTTCAAGATAAAATGAAAGCCATTGAATTGGGTGCTAATGACTACATTACAAAACCTTTTGATCCTCTTGAACTTGAGAACAAAATTGAAGCAAATATTGTCCTAAATAAGCTTGCTAAATAAAAGAGAACTTTATGAAAACTGCATCCTGTTGTATTGTTTTGAAGCACAAGTGGTTTGTTTTCCACAATGGTTTATCGTCCTTTGTGGCTTAGTGTTTTGATATCCATTTTTTATTCTTTTTTGATTGTTTTCCTTAAATACATTACAAATCGATTTGTTAAGCAGCTATCTTTACTGGTACGTGTTATTTCCCCTACAGCACAAGTTACCCATCTTAGCACTCACTTTTTGTGATTTCAATCTTACTCTCTGTTATGCTCTACACTTTGATTAACCATAACTTTGGAGTTGTTCCTATGAACCAACAGTACTGGAACAAAACCTATACCTATGCTGTTGTTGGTGCTTCACCAAACCCAGAAAAATATGGGAATACTGTTCTTTCAACATTGATGCAGAAAGGATATCATGTTCTTCCTATTAATCCAAATGAAAAAACGATTCTTGGGATTCAATGTTATCCTAGACTCTTGGATTGTCCTAATCCTATTGACGTCGTTATTTTTGTTGTTCCACCTCATGTTACTCTCAACGTACTCAAGGATGTGTTAAAAAAAGGAATCTCAAAAGTTTGGTTTCAGCCTGGCAGTGAAAGTCAAGAAGCATTAGAATTTTGTAAGAGGAATGGGATTTTAGCTACTGCACATGCTTGCATGTTTCAGCATCTCAATCGCTCTTGATGACTGGTTTTAGCGTTTTCTTTTTATAAGTATTCTCTTCTATCCTTTTTCTTCCATTCTTTTTTTGCGTGATACCAATCCTTGATGATTCATAACCTTTATTTAACTCAACGTTTTTATTCTTGCTTTATGGATTCCTTAAGAATCATGCTGGTTTTCATTGTGCTTCTTGTTCTTTTCTTAGTGGCTTCACTGTATTGGTTTTATCGAAAAATCCACCAGTTACAAAAGCACTATACTCAATTGGTTGAGTTTTCCCAAGAAAACGAAGCTTTTGTTTCAAAACCTATACAAGACCAAAGGTTTTTTGTTGAAGGAAAGGAACCGGGCAAACAACAAAAAAAGTGAGTGCATAATGTTTATAAATAACCTCTTTTTTCATCCTATGAATTTTTGTTTTGGCTATTCCTTTTTTGTCTTTGTAAACCACGAGGTAATACTTTGCCATTTACCCTTATATCTAAAAAACGTAATGCAAGGAAGGACCTTGCTTAACTTTAGCAAGTGTCTCTGCTATCTTTTATTGCTCTGCAATGCTTACAAGAGAAGGTACCTATCCCAAAATGGAACAAGATCCCCTTTCCGCACTCAAACAGTTTAATTTTTTTTCAGACCAGTATGCATTAGGAAATGTCACGCCTATCTATGAGCTTAAATATGCTCTACGCCAGGCATTTGAGCAGCAGCAGTATCGCTTAGATGACTTGCTTTCATTTCTTGATGAGCATTCACAAACTCCAGCAGCAGGTTTAGTATCAACGGTGCTTTGCGAGTATGTATGTGATACCGCAGGTTTCCCTACGCGTAATCAACAAGGCAAAGATTTTTTTTCTGCTCCTTCCACTTTGCAAGCACAGGCTTACCCTCTTGATCGTCTTCCAAAGGTTTTTACCCTTGCTTCTTCACAAGACTATGGGTTTATAGCATATGAAAAGGACTACCTCATTAATCCTAAAGCCTACCAAGGGGCGTATGCTAAAACATTGTTTCTTAATGCACAGGATCATAGTGGTTTTCGTGCGTATCAATCAACACTTTCAGGTGTTGCAAGTGACCATGCATTCAAGCAAGCAGTCCAAACCAAACTCATCAACAAAAGCATTACACTAGATCATGCTTTTAAAGAAGCAAATGGAAGCATACTGTATCAAAAAAGTGCAGCCTATAACAATAGTTTTATGTATGCAACTAAGACTACATTAAATGACACTGCTTCTGCTCATGATTACAGTTTTTACAAAGCTATGCATACGATATTCTATGATCGGTCATCTGCTCGCGATTTTAGTTTTTTGGGTGCTTCTTATACCTCTTTTTTTGATGAATCTTATGTGTTAGGTTTAAGCCTGTTAGATGCAAAACACACCAAGCATCTTAGTTTAGCGCATCGTCTTAAGTTATTTTTTTATAGTCTTAAGAAAAACACAAACTCAGTACAGGTGTTAGATTTTTGAAGGATCTAAAATCCAGTTAGCACTCTTCTTTTGGCGGTTCGTACTTTAGGTTTAAAAATCGTCTTTTTCTATTCCTCTATCTGCACCCACACCCGTTCGTTTTCAAGAATTCCCTGGTCATGCTGAGGTGGTTTGGTCTCAACAACAACTGTTATTGCTTTGCATTTGGTAACGTATTCAAGGTCAGGTTGCATTTTCCTTAGCAATGGAAGCAATGCTGCATCCTGTTCTTTCTTAAGAATGATGCTGGTATTGCCTATTGCTGCAGCTTGTGAAAGCTTCTTTGCTGATTTATAGCGCCGGATGAGCGTTAGGATTTCTACAAATAAATCCCCTGCATCTTTTACTTGCTGGTCTTTGACATGCAAGGTAGGCCAAAGGGTGCTATGTATGCTCTTTTCTTTTTCATGCTGCCGATAATACATCTGGTAAATTTCTTCGGTAATATGTGGCATGATGGGAGCAAATAATTTAATAACACTCAGCAGCACATGATAAAGGGTATATTGTGCAGAGCGTCGTTTTTCAATGCCAAAGATGTCTGGATTATAGAGCCTGCCTTTGCTGATTTCTAAGTATTGGTCGCAGAACAAATGCCAGAAAAAGTAATCCGTTTCTTGTTTTGCCTTTGAATATTCATATTGTTTAAATGAGAAGGTTGCTTGTTTAATGAGGTCACTACAATGGACAAATAACCATTGGTCAATGGGCTCTAACTCTTTTGTTGAGAGGGTTGTTGGAGTGTAATCTTGTAAATGTAAAAAAGAAAACTTGGCAGCGTTATACAGTTTGGTAATTGTTTTGTTTCCAGTTACCAATTCTTTTTCTAAAAAGGGAAGATCATCGCCTAATTTTGATCCAGCAGCCCAATAGCGTAATGCGTCAGCATTGTATTTTTTCATCATCGCAATAGGATCAACAGTATTGCCTTTACTTTTTGACATTTTTTGTCCTTTAGGATCCAATGCATGGCCTGAAATCATGATATTTTTCCAGGGAATATCTTTATGGTGATAGTATGCTTTTACAATCGTGTAAAATGCCCAGGTTCTGATAATGTCATGTGCTTGCATTCGTAGTGACATGGGAAACATTGAAGAAAAGGTTTCTTTTCGTGTTGGATCTTGTATCCAGTTCGTTGCAATTTGCGGTGTCAGTGATGAGGTTGCCCAAGTATCCAAAACATCTTCTTCAGGAATCAATGCAGAGTCTCCACATTCAGGGCACTGTGAAACCGGTGGTTGATCAACAAGTGGGTCCACTGGCAGTTGGCTTTTTTGTGCTGGAATGATCGTATTGCACGATTTGCAATACCACACAGGGATGGGAACTCCATAGTAGCGCTGGCGGGAAATACACCAGTCCCAAGAAAGATTTTTTACCCAATGCTCATACCGTACTTTCATATGTTCAGGATACCAATTGATTTTATCAGCTAAACTGAGCAATATCTCTTTGTGCTCTAGGAGTTCTATAAACCATTGGGGAGTATTAAGCAATTCAATTTCTGTTTGGCAACGCTCATGGACATTCACAGCATGGACGATTTGTTGTTGGTGTACAAGTGCCCCTTCTTGTTCAAGTGCAGCAAGCATTGCAGCCCTTGCCTCTTTGATACTTAAGCCTTCAAATTGCTTGGCGTGGTGATTCATTTTTCCATCAGGTGTTATTACCACACGTAATGGCAAAGAAAATCGTTGCCACCATTCAATATCTGTTTTGTCACCAAAGGTGCAGCACATGACAACGCCGCTGCCTTTATCCATTGAGACTGCATTGTCTGTTAAGATTGGCACTTGATGACCAAACAGCGGCACTTGAATTGTTTTGCCATGCAAATGAGTATAGCGTTTGTCGTTTGGATTGACAAACACTGCAACACACGCCGGAAGCAATTCTGGTCTGGTTGTGCTAATAATCACTGGCTTGCCTTCAACAATAAAAATAATATCATTAAAGGTGCTTTCTAATTCCTTGTTTTCAAATTCTGCTTGCGCTATCGCAGTTCTACAAGTTGTGCACCATGCTGTAGGAATTTGTTTTTTCTTGATAAAGCCAGCTTCGTAGAGTTCAAGAAACGAACGCTGTGACGTAGCTTGGCAATGCGCATCTATGGTAGAATAGCTCTCTTTAAAATTTGCAGAAATCCCTAACTCTTTCCAGGGTCGTATAAACTCAGGTTTTAGTGCATTTACGGTTTCTAGGCACAGTTCACGAAATGCTTTTTTTGGCATTTGATGTCCTTGCACTTTTTTTTCTTTTTCAACAAGTCGTTCTGTAGGTAATCCGTTATCATCAGTCCCAAAAGGATAAAACACGGCTTTTCCAATCATTCGTTGGAATCTGGCAATAAAGTCTCCTTGCGCATAACTAAATGCATGTCCAATGTGCATTTTTCCAGAAACCGTAGGAGGGGGTGTGTCAATGGTGTATTTGGGTTTGCTACTCGATGGATCAAAGGCATAGATTTCTTCTTCTTCCCAAAACTGTTGCCATTTTTTCTCAGCTTCATGAGGGTTATACCCTGTTTTTGTGTTCGTCTCGTCAGCAGGCATAGCTATTGTTCTGTTGCTGCTGTTGGGATTTTGAAGTCTTTCTTTTTCCATTTTTCTTGTACCCTTTCTTCGTTGCTTTTGTGACCACTTTTCTTGAATTAATATCCAGTAAGCAAAGTAAGGTTGTACAGCGTTTGAATGGATTTTCTTTTTTGCTGAAAGGATAGTGCATTTGTTGTTTTCTTTTTATTCGTTTGCTTGTGTGTACAATCGTTTTTTGTTGATGCTGGTAGTAATTCTTTTTAAACATTTCTATCTTTCTATCTTTTTTTGAGGGACTGTCTTTTTCCCTCCTTTAAGTCATCTCACTTCAAGCAGCAATTGCGCAGTCATCGCTTGCCTTCTATAGTTTTTTCCCCTTTCTTTTTTAGTGGCAAAGAGCCATTTTTTTCTTTGTCCTTGATTTGCTCTTTTTTTGGATTCAATCGTTTTTCCGTTTTTTTCATTTTACTTTTACTCTCTTTTTTTCTTATTGTAAAGGCAGGTTTAGGTTATTATTACGGAAACATATTAGGGGTGGGAAAACCACAACTGGTTGTTTTTTTAATCTACTAAAAAGTAGTAAAAATAAAAAAATTTAAATATAATCACTGTTTAGTAATGTCAAAATGGTCAAAGAACTCCTTTTTTTACCGGTGATTGCAGTCTTAGTCGTTGGCTTTGCATTGCAATTATCAGAAATAGCACAAAGCACAACAGTAAAAACCCTTGATTACGCTACCAGCATGAATGATGCCCTTGATTGCGCGTTCAAGGGTGTGCAAATTCATTATTGTAGTCCAAGTTT
>JAWAQC010000017.1:0-9254 GCA_038894115.1 Candidatus Woesearchaeota archaeon
TATCCTCTTTCAAGTCTTGCAGTAATCGTTCTTGTCTACGTTTTTAAAGGCTTTTCTTTGCTTTTCCTTGCTTTTATAGCAAAAAGTGAGAGTTTTTTATACTTATTCTCTTTTGTCTTTGTTACTCTTAGTTTTTTGAAAGCTTTGCACTTTTGGTCAATTTGCTAGGTTTCTTTTTACTATTGTTTCCCTTCATATCTTTGGTTTTTTTAGGATATTTCTTTTTTTGTGTTTGTCGTAGTTATCCAAGGTAGCTGAGGGTTTTTTCGTCGGCGATTTTTTTTGTTTTTGTACCTTGTTGGAGTAGTGTGCGTAGTCGATCTTCAAAGACTTTTGCTTGCTCGACGAGAGGTTGTGGATCAATCGTTAAATTTAGATAACGGTCAATGACACGAATCAATGCAGCAGCAGCGTTACTATCAGGAAGATGTGCGTGTGTTGATGCAAACAAATTCACTAAAGGTAGTTCTGGTGCTTTCAAGAGCAATGTAGGGCTTATTCCGACTAAAATCCCATTGTCTAGTTTTTGCAATGCAAGAGCTTGCATTTCCTTGTTGATTTCATCTCTTGTGGAAAAATAATATAATTGTGGTTCTTGCTCCTCTTGATCATTTGTGCCAACACCTTCAAGATTGATAATTCTCCAAGGATTTAATTCTTTGAAAATCAATTGCAACTTTTCTCCCACTTTCCATTCAAGTCCACTGAGGGGCATAATACTATGGATGATAACAATATTTTTTTCTTCATGGTAATAGATTCCAAGCGGATTGAGTATTTTTCCCTCATGGATAGCAATAGTAGCAGGCAATTCTTCAAGGAGTATTTTTCCTATTTCTTGCATTTCTAAATGTTCAATAATGTATTGGGTTGCTATCGTACCAACAAGTCCAAAACCTGGAAATCCTAGGAGTATAATGGGTTTTTGCGGTTTTTTTACTAATAGTACCATAGTGCCTAACCTCTTCTTTTTTTTGTTCTATATTTTGAGTCCTTTTCATTTATTGGATTTTCTTTTTTGTATAACTATTACTTAAGTTCATTTTAAGCTTGCTTTAAATATATTTTGCTTCTTGCTTCTCTTTCTTTGATTGTTTTTCTTCCTTAGCCTTGCTTCATAGGATTTCTCTTTTTTCTTTCCCTCTTTTTTGTTTTTCGTTTGCTAAACATTTCTTGCTTTTCTTGATGCCGTTTCTTTCATTTGGATTTTTCCATTTTTTTACTGCAGCGTCTTTTTCTCTTCTTTATTTTTTCTTGTTTTTGGCTTTTGTCTTCTTGTTGCTCTTGTGGCTTGTTGTTTGTAGTCATTGTTTTCCCAAAGCATTTAAATACTAGCTTTTTTTTGTTGTTCTTATGCTTGTCGTTGGTCTTGCTGGAACAGCAGGGAGTGGTAAGAGCGCTGCAACACGTTTTTTTGAGCGCCACGGATTTTCTAGCTTTCGTTGTTCAGATATCATTAGGCAAGAATGTACTCGTCTTGGCCTTACACAAACACGTGAGCATTTATTTTATGTCAGTACTCTTTTGGTCCAGCAGTATGGTCATGACATTGTAGCACGCCGTATCGCTGACCATATTTTCGCATCAGGAAAACTTTTTTGGATTATTGATGGCATTCGTCGTGTTGCAGAAGTAGAATACTTTAGAAGGGTTTTTCCTTGTTTTTTTCTTTTAGCGATTGATGCTCCTAGCAGGTTACGCTATGAGCGAATTGTGCAGCGTGGTGATACTACTGATACTACCTCCTATTCTACTTTTTTGCACAATGAGCACAAAGAGCTGACAAATGAGCAAGGCAATATGCAACTTGCTCAAGTCCTTACGATGGCTGATGCTACCATTGATAATGATTCTTCTCTCCAAAAATTTGAGGAGAAACTTCAGGCATTTCTTTCTTCTGTACAATCGTAGTGTGGTTTGTTTTCTTCCTTTTCTTTTTGGTTTTTGATTTCTCTTTTTTTGTCTTGTTTTCCTTGATGTTTGGTCTTTTGCTCTTTGAATCAGTGCTTTCTTTCTAAATGCTAATCCTTAAATACCTGTTTGTTTTTCCTTAATTTCTTGTCTCTATCATACTCTTCTTTTTCCTTTTAAAGAAAAAGAATGGTAAGCATTTGCAGCAGTAACCTTTTTTGGTAAAGGTTATTTTCTTGTGCTGTATCTTTTTTCAAACCCTTGTTATGCTCGAGGTTTTTTGTTATCCTCTTGTTTTTTTTGTTTGTAATGAAAAGAAAAAGTATTGAGGTTGTAACTATGGGAATTCGTAAAGGTGATCATGTTGTTGTTTCTTATGTTGGTACACTTGATGATGGTACTGTTTTTGATGCTTCAGAAAAGCATGACCATCCCCTCCATTTTGTTGTAGGTTCAGGCCAATTAATCCAAGGGTTTGATGATGCTGTTTTGGGGATGGAAAAAGGGGAAGAAAAAAAAATTATTCTTGAGCCTGAGCAAGCTTATGGCCCTAAGCATGAACATCTTGTTCAAACTATTCCTCGTGAGTATTTTCCTCCAGACCAACCAATAGCAGTCGACATGCTCTTTTTGGTGGGGCTACCAGGAGGTAACGAGTTTCCTGCAAAAGTTGTTGCCTTTACTGATACTTCTGTGACGCTTGATTTGAATCATCCACTTGCCGGCAAGCGTTTAACTTTTGCAATTAAAATTCTTGATGTGCACTCCAGTGCTGACCATTAATTTTTTTATCTTTTTACTGTTTTTGTTTCTCTTTGCTAGGGTACGGATATTTGTTTTTTTATTTCCCTAAGGGTTCTCTTCTTCTCTTTCTTCTTATTCTACAGTAAAAAGCGTGTTGTCATGGTCAACATCAAAAAGGCCAAGGCGAGCACCTGCATCAAGCCATCCATGGGCATAATATAATGCACCAAAGGCGAGTTTATACTGTTGTTTGCTGTAGAAATATTCAGCGTCTTTGAGGTAATGCTCGGCCATCTCATAGAAATCAGCAGCAGCACGTGCAAGATGTGTTTTTTGCGGTGCTGCGATTTTTGCTTTTTCTAACGCTTTTTTTGTGACTGCAAGGGCATGGGTAAAATCCTTTGCGGTGATTGTGGCATCCATTTTCTTTTTTAGGCTCTCATATCCACAAGCTGTTTTTTTCCTTTAGCTTTTTTCCCATACACCTTTTTATCACTGCTTATTTTACATTCGTTGCGCCAGGAACTTTTGTGCTTACCTGGATGGGTAAAACCCCAGCGTTAAGCTCTTTTTCAGCAATTTTTACAGGGTCATAGCGCAATTCTTCAAGCTCTTTTTCACTTAGTTTAATTAAAAAGGGAGCTCCCATTGAGATTTGCATTGCTCGTGCTCCTATGACTCTGGCTTTTTCATACCGTGTCATCCGTGAACCCATGTTTTCACCTTCTTTTGCATTTTCATCTTGTGGTTATCTTATGCTAAATTTTTTTACGAATTTCATTTGCTTTTGCAAGTGCAAGTTCAATCATTGTTTGTATTTCTTCAACGAGTAAGCCTTGGTCACCGCCTTTTTGGAGCGCACAAAGGTTTTGGTTTTCAAGGCTAGTGATTGTCAGTCGTGCCTCAACAAGCTCTTCTTCTTCTTTTGTTAAATCGACTACAAATTTTCCTCCTATTTTTGAGACCGTCACTGCGATTGGAATATGCAGGACCGGCAATCGCTTTTTGGTGATGGCTTTGTAGTTTACTTTTTCATGCTCCGCATCGTATTCTGGAAAATAGGTATTCATCAGGGCAACGATTGCAGCAAGGGCGCTTGCATCAATCAGATTTCCATCATGGTTTAAAATGCAGATATCCACGTTTGCGGTCCATACCTTTTTTCCAGGCTCAATGACCATCTGGCTTAAATCAAGTGCCTTCCCTTCCCGAATGCCTCTATCCACAACGCGGGCAAGTTCAATGGATCGTGCGTCTGGTGGACCGCTTTCAAAATCAGGTGATGAGAGTGGAAGCAGTTCAGCATTTACCATTAAATTTCCTTTATCAGGGACATCGGGAAATGGCTGCTCTACTGATAATTTTACCCCAGCAATAATCTTGGTATCACCCCATGTTACGAGTGCTGATCCTTCTGCGGTTTCAGAAACATGGGTTTGGATGCTTATTGGGCGCAGTTTATCAAATGTCCTGCCATCAAATCGAATTCCTTTGTTAAAATAATTTGTAATTGTTGCTTGCATAGCTATTCACCCATGTATTTTTCTTTGAGTGCTTTTCGTTGGATCTCAATAATTGTTCTGGCTGCTTCTTTTGCTTTTTCAAGCGCTTGGTGCAATGCCTCTTTGGTAATGATCCCATCCATTTGCAAGAGACTGAATTGGTCTAACGAGGGAATGTACGCAATAGGGATGTCAGCAACATCACCTTCTTCATATGCTTCTTCGTCATAATTTAAATCGACTACAATTCTTCCATCAATATTGCCAACCGCAACTGCTGCAACAAGGTCTTTCATGGGAATGCCTGCATCTGCAAGGGCTAAGCTTGCAGCACAAATCCCTGCACATCGCGAACCAGCATCAGTTTGCGGTAGTTCAATAAAGACGTCAACAACAGCATTTGGAAATTGGGTAAGGTCCACAACAGGCATCAGTGCTTTTTCAGTCACCATTGAAATCTCTTTTGATCGTCTGCTTGGCCCTGGTCTGACTCGTTCGCCAGCTCCAGAAAATGGCATCATATTATAATTGGTGCGCAAAATCCCTTTTTTTGGATCCTGTAAAAATTTAGGATACAAATTTCTAGGACCATAGACTGCAGCATATGCTACGGTTTTCCCAATCTTAAAATATGCAGAGCCATTTGCAGCTTTAATGACTCCCACTTTTGCTTCTATGGGTCTGAGCTCATCAAATCCTCGTCCATCTAGTCGCTTCAGGTACATCCTTATTCACCTATCTCATTTCCAGTGTTTTTTAATTCTATCGTGCGCAGTGTTTTTTCTTCTAAGAACGCTTTTACCATATCGGTCAAGCCTTGCTTGTGTGCTTTTTGGGTAATCATGTTAATGGTTTCAATAGCAATTAGTTCTTGTTCAGGCTCACCTTTGATCCATACAATTCCATTTTGTCCAACAATGATTTTGCAATTGGTAGCCTCTTTAATCATTGAAACCATGCTTCCTTGTTTACCAATAATTCTTGGCACTTTGTGGGCATTAACAAACACAATTCTTCCCTCACTTAATTTGTTCAGCCCTCTTCCGATCATACTCACATCGACAAGGAATTGGGGCGTTACGTTGATAATTTTTGCAACAACATAATCATCAAGGTTGTAGTATCGTGTAAGGTCAGCTCCTTTTCTGATAAAATCGGTTGTTCCTTCTTTCATTGAAAGCATTGCACGATAGGCACTGTTAATATCAAGTACCCATCCCCCAATGTTGATATCAACGATTTTTCCAACAATTACATCCCCTACTTTAGGGACGTAAGCTCCAGAAAGCGGCACTATTTTTAGTGCTCTGCCTTCTACGTGCAACAAGCCCATCTTTTGTGCATAAATGTGCTCATGCATGCGGTATGTGCCTTCACCAGGAATATAATCCATTCCTTGTGCGAGGATTTCTCCAGGTACGACAATACTTTTTTCTTCAACAAGGAGTGTTCCCATTTGTGCACCTCATCTCGTTGTTCTTTTTTGTTTGCTTTTTGATATTGAATTTCTTTAGATATTATCGTGAGATCATCGTGTTTTGTGTTCTTGGATCTTGTGTTGAAATGCTTAAAGCCTCTCCTCTTACTGGTGGATATATTCTAGTACCTCGCTTTCAATACCCCCATGCGTTACTTTGTTCAATTTGTCATAGAGCTCTTGCTCTAATGCACTGGGAATAATCACCATTGCTTGCAGTGAACCATCGGAAAGCCATTGCTCTTCTTTAAGTTCAACCATGCTGCGCAGGGTTGCATAGGCACGCGCTGCTCCTGAAGAAGGGATTCGGATCAATAATTTTTTTGATTCAAAGCGCATGGGAAGGATTGGCTTTAACGCTTTAATAAAATCATCAAGTTGTTCTTCTGCGCTTACAGTTTCTTTCACGTGCAGTTTTGCTTGCTCAATCGCCATTTCAATTCGTTTGACAGGATGCGGAAGATGGGTTTTCGGATCTACAACGCTTTGGTTGATGAGCGTGATGATTTTTCTTAATTTTTGTTCTCGCATGACTTTTCGTTGCTCGGCAGTAAGCTGGATTTCCCCTTCATTGAGGATGAGTGCAATGATCTTGTCTTTCTCTTTGGTTTTAAAAGCCTCTTCAAGCAGTTGTTCTGACGCAACTGTTCCTTTGCTTGCGTCAAGAAAAATCTCTCTGCTTTTTACTACATCTGTGATATCACTGCTTTTTTTTTCCTTGTATTCAACAGCTTTGAGGGGATCAATGACTACTTCAAAGGTTTTACCGTATCGCTTGATTTTGGCAAGGTTAAGACTTACCCGCTCTTTGTTTTCAAACATTGGCGTTCACTAATTTTATTTTTTTTTACTTTGTGTTAAGAGTTTTTTAATTTCTGCTTCACTTAATTTTTTGCATTTTCCTTCCTTGATATAGGCAACGTCAATTCTTTTTTCACTGATTTCCCCTTCTAACGTTCGTGCCAGTGCGCTTACTCCTAATTGGATTGCTTTTTCGGTTGTGATTTCTTTGGTATATTCTTCCTCAAGAATTTTTGTGATTTCTGTCTCTTTTTCTCCAATTGCAACAGCATCATACTCAAAGTAAATTCCTGTAGGGTCAGTAATAAACAAGCGGGGTCCTTTTTCATCAACGCCACCAATGATTAAGCTTACTCCAAATGGTCGTAACCCTCCTGATTGCGTGCACATTTGTTTGAGATTTGCAATATCTTTCACAATAGCAATAGTATCAATTGGTGTATCATAGGTTAATCGATGTTGTTGTGCTCGCAGTTGTGACCGTTCAATAAGAATTCGTGCATCCGATAAAATGCCAGCACCACTGGCAATAATATGCTCGTCGATTTCAGCGATTTTTTCAATGGATTCAGGGACAATAAATTTGTCCACTATTCGTTTGTCTGCGGCTATAACGATACCGTCTGTTGTTTTAAGCCCAATGACACTTGACCCTTGCTTTACTGTTTTTTTTGCATACTCTACTTGGAGCAGCCTTCCGTCAGGGCTAAACATAGTTATTGCACGATCATATCCCATCATTTGGTGTTGTCCAGGTTCCATGGTTTTTCCTCCATACTCCTTTGTTAGGGATGTTTTCTTTGGATTGTTTACGTATTTGTTGCGTGTTTGCTTACGTTTTTTTCTTTGTATTTTTTTTCTTAAAAGGTTTCTCTCCTTTTTCTTGGTTAGGAAAGGGTATGCTCTTTACGCTGTGCTCTTCTTTTCTTTTTTATACCTGCAAGGGTTCCGCTTACCTTACAGGTATGCATTTCTTGGTTGATAAAAAGGAGTGTTGCTCTAGCCGCAGCAATCCAACGATTATTAATGCGTAGGATAATACTGGAATTTGTTGTTGGTTCTAATGAAGGAAATTTTTCCTTTGTGGGTTCAACAAACATGATTCCTGCTTGTGCATACCCATAAGTTCCAAAAAGTTCTAAAAACATTTTTTTAAAAAGGATCTTTGCTTGTTCAGGATTTGTCGTGCCTACTTGAAGATATACTTTTTTTTCTCTTGCTGAGGGCTTTATATGTTTTATTTTAATCTTTTCCTCACCTTTGATTAAGGATGATTCTTGCTTGTATGGCCTTTTTTTTTACGTTGATCTCTACGCTTTCTTTCTTCTCTTATGCATTTCCTTGCTTTTTATAACCGCACTATTGTTTGCCTTGCTAATACCAAAGCAATCTTTCAAGAATATCAGACGGATAGCATATTCTTTTTCTCGTTTTTTAGGCAATCCTTATTCTTTATAAAGATTTTGCTTTATTTTATGGTTCTTGCCTAACTTTTGCATCTTCATCTTTTACTTCTTTTCAGCTAGTGTTGCTTTTTTTCCTTTTTAGTCTTGAGCTTTAGCGTTTCCTTTGTTTAGTTTCTTTTTGTCAATCTAGTTGTTATCTATTTTTAACCCAAACATTTATATATCATCAATATATCATCAATTAACAAAAGATATAACTCCTTTTTATTAAGGAATCATTTATTAAGGATTAAGGAATCAAAACCAGTGAAATCTACTTACGCAGCTTTTTTTAGAATAAGCCTTTTTTAGAATATCGAAATTTTGGAGTATGCTGAAATATTAGTTTAAAAATAGTAAACATCTATCATTGATACCTTATACCTCAATTATAAATTCATAAAAGCTATAATTCATAAAAATTATATTAGTCTTGTATATTAGTCTTGATAACTAATGATGATAATAAGTTATAACATGTAAGATACTAAGTGGTGTCTCCTATGGTTAATAATTATGAATTTGAAAAACAGTTTAGAAATATTGGCATTGATAAAGATCAAATTTTAGGAATTGGTAAGGAAAAAGAAAAAGCTCAAGCTCAGCAGCCAAAACAACAGGCACATCAAGAGCCAAGCCAGCTGGAAAATGAAATTGCATTACTGAAACGTAAATTAGATTATATCACTAATTCTATTATTCCAAATATTGAAAGCAAGTTTAAACCATTGGAAGATAAATTGGCTCAGGCTTCTTCAGGTAACCAAGAATACAGAAAAGAGCTTATTGTATTACGTAATGAGGTTGATGAATTAAAAAAAAAGCTTTCCAATGCTCGTGTAGTGTTTGATGATGGAACATTTAGTGCTCCTGCAGTGCAGTCTTCAGTAGCCCAGCAATCACAACAACCAACCCCATCTGTAAGCCAAAGCAGCCAAGCTGCTTCCACATCGCGTAGTTCTTCAGGTCAGCAACAAGGAGAAATCCGTATTGATAAAATTTTTAATTTTTCAAATAAAAAGTTTTAATTTGTTTTTACACTTTTCTTGTTTTTTTCCTTGATTTAGTTTGTTTTCATCTTATGATTTTTTATGGTAATTCTTATTCACTTATTATTCTTGTTTCTGTTTCCTTAGCACTCTAGGTTGCCTCATATGTTTTAGGGTTATTTATGCTTATTTTTAAGGATATCTCTAATCGTTAAAAAATATTGTAAAAAAGTGTTTTTTGTTTAAGCAATTATTTAAGCAAAATTCATCTGTTCTTTGCTATCTATTCTTTACTATGATATTCCTTATTTCTATAGGTTTGCTTAAGATGTGGTTATGAGGAACTAAAGTTTGATTTATTATCATTTATAGCATAAAAGGTTAA
>JAWAQC010000018.1:0-8858 GCA_038894115.1 Candidatus Woesearchaeota archaeon
TATCTTATTATCATGCTCTACTAACTGTATCTAACCTAAAAAAACTTAAGAGGGGTGAAACTATGAAACTTCAACCATTAGGAGATAGAGTTCTTTTAGAGCCACAAAAACAAGAGGCAAAAACCAGTTCTGGTATTTATCTTCCAGAGCAGGATGGTAAAATCCTGAAAGGAAAAGTTATTGCAATTGGTGATGACAAAGATATCAAGGTTAAGGTTAATGATATTGTGTTGTATGAAAGTTATGCAGGTACAGAGCTTGATTTGGATGGTAAAAAGCATTTGCTCATTAAAGCTAAAGAAATCCTTGCAAAACTTGAATAGGAACTTGTATTAAGTAGTCAATAAAACTTTGTCTCTTATCTTGTACTTTTGGTATATCCTCTATAAAAAATTGTTGAAAAGGTGATGAAGTATGCCAGCAAAACAAATCTATTTTGATACCGATGCCCGCACTGCGCTTTTAAAAGGTGTAGATAAACTTGCTAACACTGTAAAAGTAACTTTGGGTCCTAAAGGAAGAAATGTAATCCTTGATGAAGGCTTTGGAAGTCCTACCATCATCAACGATGGTGTTACAATTGCCAAAGAAATCGAGCTAAAAGACAAACTGGAAAATGTTGGTGCGCAACTGGTAAAGGAAGTTGCCACAAAAACTCATGAAGATGCAGGTGATGGTACCACTACTGCTACGGTCCTTGCCCAAGCAATGATTAAAGAAGGGTTTAAGAATGTTACTGCTGGTGCAAATCCTGTTGAGATTAAAAAAGGAATGGACCTTGCAACTAGAAAAGTCGTGGAAGCGCTCAAGAAAATGAGCATTCCTGTCAATGATAAAGAAAAGATTGTCCAAGTAGCCACTATTTCTGCCAACAATGATGAGGAAATCGGTAAACTGATTGGTGAAGCTATGGAAAAAGTTGGCAAAGATGGTGTGATTACTGTTGAAGAAGCAAAATCATTAGACACCTCACTTGAAGTAGTTGAGGGAATGCAATTTGACAGAGGGTACTTATCACCTTATATGGCAACCAACACAGAGACCATGGAAGCTGAGCATGAGTCTCCTTACATTCTTATTACTGACAAAAAAATCAGTACAGTGAAGGAGCTCTTGCACACCCTTGAAATTGTTGCCCAGCAAGGCAAGCCTTTAGTGATTATTGCTGATGAAGTTGAAGGAGAAGCTTTAGCAACACTGGTGCTTAATATCTTGCGCGGTGCATTAAAAGTTGTTGCAGTCAAAGCGCCCAGCTTTGGTGATGAGCGCAAAGAAATGCTTCGAGACCTTGCCATCATTACTGGTGGAAAAGTCATTAGTGAAGAAACAGGCATGAAGCTTGAAAATGTTACTCTTGCAGATTTAGGAAAAGCAGAGAAAGTAAAAGTTGACAAAGAAAAAACTACGATTGTTGGCGGGAAAGGTAAAAAAGAGGATATTAAAGAGCGCATCAAGCAACTTAAAGCCCAAATTGAAAAAACAGATTCCAAATACACCAGAGAAGACCTTGAAAAGCGTTTGGCTAAATTGTCAGGCGGTGTTGCAGTAATCAAAGTTGGTGCTGCAACTGAAACCGAGATGAAAGAGAAAAAAGCAAGAGTTGATGATGCTTTGCATGCGACCAAGGCAGCAGTTGAGGAGGGCATTGTCCCAGGAGGTGGCATTGCACTCTTAAAGGCCCGCTCAAGCATTGAAGGCCTCAGCGCAGAAGGAGATGCAAAAATTGGCATTGATATTGTTCGTAAAGTGCTTGAGGCGCCATTGCGTCAAATTGTTGAAAATGCAGGGCTTGACAGTAGTATTGTTGTGCAAAAAGTCCTTGAGCGAAAAGAGCCTGCATTTGGCTATAATGCAAAAACTGATACCTATGAAGACTTGATTAAAGCAGGTATTATTGACCCAACGAAAGTTACCCGCAGTGCATTGCAGAATGCATCAAGTATTGCAGGGATGTTAATTACCTCAGAAGCAGTGGTTACAGAAATCCCAGAAGATAAGAAAGATACTGCAATGTCACCAGGAGGTATGGGTGGAATGGGAGGTATGGGAGGAATGTACTAAGCGTGCAGTTTTTCCCTTACCAATTTTTTTTCCTTCATTTTTTTTCTTTAGCATGCTCTTCTTTTCTTTCTTTTGCCTTTTCTGCTTTTTTCTTTTCATTTCTTTACGTGTTGGCACTTTATTTTACCCTTCCCCTTTTTCTCTCTGCCAACTTTTTATTTCTTAAGTATTTTATCCAAAGTCCTCTCATCCAAAAACTTTATTACCTCTTGCTTTTTCAAACCTCAGTATCAAGGTGTGAGTTAGATGGGTACTCTTGATTATTTTCTTTACCATCAGTGTCTTACGGATGCTGATCCTCGTTTGCGGTCGTTCCTTGATGTTTTTTTTGAAGAAAATAAGCATTCTGCAGAATGGGAGGAATGGGTAGATTATCAAACCTGGGAAAGCAATATTGGTCATATTTTAACTCTTCTTGCAAAAGAAGATTCTGAAATTATTGGTATTGCCCTTGCTGACCATGATTCCCATACTCAGCGTTTTTCTCTTGTAAATGTTTATGTGCATCCCCTTCACAGAAAGAAGGGTGTTTCCACAGGTTTACTGCAGTATCTTGATTTGTTGGCAATCGCAAGAGGCGTACGTGTCATAGAAAGTTATTGCACACAGCAAAATGTTGCAAGTAAGGCAATGCATCGTCACTGTGGCTATGAATTAATAAAAGAAGATCTTACCCATTGCTATTATCAAAAGGTATTATTCTGACTGTTTTTTATGAACCTCAGGTAAAACGTTTTTTTTCTGATTTTTTTTTGTTCCTCTTTTCTTCTTTTCATTCAAGGGGCGCAACTGCTTGTTAAGCACTTGTAATTCATGCAGAATGCTTTTGAGCAGTTTCTTGTTTTCTCGTTTTTCGTGCCACTGTAAAATGACCATAATCAAGTAAAGACCAAAGAGTCCTCCTACAAAATAATGTAAAAACCCAACTGCTGAGCTAATTGCATTAATCAAGGGTGATAGTGTATTAATAATAATGGTCTCATTCGTCATGATTTCTTTTTAGAATCCTTCTGGCTTTATATAGCTTGCGAAAATTCCTTGTTTTTCTTTATCGTCTTTTCTTTGTTCTCTTTTTGGTTTCTAATGGGTTTTCTTTTTCCCCTTTTTATTCGTTTGCTGTGCAATTCCAATGTTTCTTTTCGATAATACAAAATTGCTCTTCGTGGCTGCAACTACCATCCATTGCAAAATGCATGGTTGTGAGCACAATATGCATTGAGGACAGCAAGCCTTGCTGTTGTTCTAAAATTTTTTTGAGGTCCTGTTTCCAAAGGCCATCACTATCAAAGACTAGATTAATTTGGATTTCCTGGATAATGTTCGTTTTTTTATCCTTTACTTCAAGGAGTATGATCCCCTGTGTTTTAGTAATTGGAAGTTTCATGGTGGTTCCCTATTCTGTATGTTTTTTAACTATTTAAATCTTTTGTTTTTGTTACATCTATTTAGTAGTTACAAATTATTTTTCTTGATTTTGCCACCTTTTTTTGCGATTCAATAACCCTTGATTGGAATTTTACTACCCTCTGTTCATTCCTCTTCTTTTTCTTTGTTCTATCTCTCTTTTTTTGTGATGGTGTTTTGATCTCTTTTTTCTTGACCAAAAAAAATATATATTAGTAACTACTTCTTAGTGGATTTATTTGGAGGTTGTTATTATGGGAATAGAAGAAACACTTAATCCTCAGGTTCAGCAAAATGATACTTCTTTGCCATCCTTGCGTTTGCCTAATGGTTTTCCCATAACTCCAAGCATGATTGCAACCTCTATTGCTGAATTGGGTTTTATGGTTGGAAAAAACGATTGCTATGTTGTTCCTTCTAATTGCAAATCATTAGAAATCTATAAAGTCCTTCCTAAAAAAGTATTTTTTGGGCTTTTTGGTGTTAAAGAAAAGCCTGTTTATGTTGGAAAGCTTACAATTGCTGATGAAAAAGGTATTCTTCCAGAATGGAGGTTTGATAACGAGTATTTTGGTAAACCCATCGAGCATCTTATTACTGCGTTATCGCAAGAATATCATGTTCCTATTTCTTATAATACTGCTGATTATTTAACTTGGGAAAAAGATGATGTAGGGATTTAATTTTTTATTTTTACCCTATTTTTCCTTGCCCTTTCTTTTTCTTCTTTATATTGAATTTTTTGTTTTTTGGTTTTATTTTTTAGAACCTTTTGTTTTTTGTGTTATACATCTTTATTCTTTACCTATCTTTTTCTTCTTACTTTTTTTGCTGTTCTCATAATTAAATTATTTAGTGTGTAGATTGTTTAGTCTTTATGGGTATCTCTTTTACTATACTAATATCTCTTTTTGAAAACAATAATCTATTTAAATAAGTTTTTTGCTGGAACTCTTTTATGATTAAAAAAGCCTCTTTTAACCATGGTTGGTGGTATTATTACCGGGTTCATACTGAAAAATTAGAACAATTAATCATTCCAGAAGGGCTTAAACACTATTTACTGTCACTTTTTTCTTCTTGCCCTCATGATTATTTTTCACAGGCTCCACGAAGTTCTGCACTGCGTTTTGAGCATGCTATCCCACTCCAAAAACTTTATTTTCATGAAATTAGCCAGCTTGCAAAACTTAGTGAAGCATACCAGCAGTATCGTACTGCTCATTCTCGTGTTGAGCTTTATTTGCTTGAAAATGATGATAAAACTATTGCTGTTGAAGTTCCATGATGGCTAGAACATCACGAGCTTGAAGCATATGAAACACTCTTTGGAACAACAGCTCCATTAACAGGCCATATTGACCTTTTACGCATTGAAGATGAATTTATTTATATTTGGGATTATAAGCCAAACGCATTGAAAGAAAAGTATGCTGCGCTGCAAACCATGTTTTATGCCTACATGCTCTCTAAAAGAACAAACCTTCCATTAGAGTATTTTCGCTGCGGATATTTTGATGAGCAGGTAAGTTTTCTTTTTAAACCCCAAGTAAAGCATCTTCAAGAAGTGGTGCGATTACAAACGTTGGGATAATTTGTTGGTATTTGATGCTCCCCTTTGTTATTCTTTTTCTCGTGCTGTTTTTGTTTTTTCTTATTCCCTTTTTATTATTTTCTTGTTCTTTTTAATGGTTATAAAGATGAGTAAACCAAGCAATAAATGCTTCTTTTTCTATAGTGATTCCTAATGCAAGCACGAGCTTGGTAAATACAATCGCGTCCTCATCAAAATTTTTTCGTTTTGGCCTATAGCGCAACAGTTTTTCAAAAAGGTATTTGCATAAATATCCTTCTTTGTTTTTCAAAAGAATTGGTTGTGCTTCTTTTTTAAGCTCAAAACTATCAATCCTGGCACTAAAAGCATTTTTTATCCAGATTTTTTTTGTTTTTTGTATAAATCCATATGCTTTAAGCTCATGGATAAACAATGCTTGTAGCACTCCTTTATTTCCGTTGCTTGACCACGTTATTGTTAGTATTGGCTCATCACTTATTCTTGGAAGTGCGTACACTCTGCCAAGATATTTTTTGCTGATTTGCCTTGGTCCTTGTTTTGTCCAGGTGCTACGAACAGCATATCCATACATGTTACCTTTGATGTTTTTGATGCGGATGTACATTTTCTTGCTTTGTTTGGTGTTATTTTTTCTTTTGTGTTTCCTTCATTAGGGGTGCTTCCCTCTTCTTCTTTGCCCATTATTTTTTCGTTTACTTTATTTTCTTTCTTGTTTTCTTTTTCTTTTCTGTATTTGTATTCCTCTCTTTTCTTTTTTTCTTTTTTCTTTTTTATTCTTTGCTTTTTTATGTATTTTTTGTTTGTTGTTGTTGGTTTTGTGCAGTTATTCGCGTTCAGAACTTGATCCTTTGAATCTCTTTTGGATATTTTTAATTATCAAATATATAATAATATTATTTTTAAAATAATAAAAATAACGAAAAATATATAAATAAAATCAAAAATATGATAATGGTATACATTATCCTATGTTTTTATAGATTGTTGTCTCTTTTGATTGAAACAGAAAAGATGCGAATTCCATGAAACCAGTTCGTGCAGCACTTATTGCTTTATTTTCTGATTTTTCTAGTCAGTACACTATTCATGAAGCAGCAAAATTAGTTGGAAAAAGTTATGGCTTAGTGTATGCTGAAATGCAGGGACTTATTAAGCGCAATATTCTTGATGCACGTCAAGTGGGTCATGCCCTTTTATGCAGCCTTAACCCTGATGCGCTCGAGGACCCTGAAATTATGGGCTACTTTGTCCATCAAAGTCTTCTTCAGCGTTCTCAGTATCTTAAAAGGCATTCGGTGCCAGAGGCAGTGATGCAGCTTCCTGTTATTTTTGTTTTTGAAAAAAAATATTATACATTGCAAGCATTTGCTTCTCATTTTACAGGAAAAGAGGATTCACTTGTCTTTCTTTCGTTATCACAACTGCAGGATTTTTTAGCTGCCAGAATAAAAAATAGCAACCTCTCTTTAGTTATTATTCTTTCAGGATCAGAATTTTTTTGGAGGAAGGTAGCATGGCTAAAGCGCAGGTAAGCTTCTTTGTTCTTGTTGCGGTGGTGTTTTTCATAGCGATTGCTCTCTTTTTTATTTTGCAACATCCTTTTGCTTCTTTTGATTTTGATGACCCTAGCAAAGCCATTGATACTGCTTCACTTCAGGAATCCATTACTACCTGTCTTTCCCATGCAAGCTATAATGCAATACAAAAAATTGCTCAACAAACAGGTCATCAGCACCTTCCAAAAGCAAGGCTTACAATGGCAACTGTCTATGCACCGCTTGTGCTGAACCATACCGCGCTGCTATATCTTAATGTGTCGACTGTCCAAAAAAATCTTGAGGAAGAAATCAAGAAAAACGTTGTGATGTGTTTAGGTGACCTTTCTTCATTTACAGCAATAGGGATTAATGCTACTCGGTTTCCTTTAACACTGGAAACAAAGATTTTACCAAACCTCGTTTATGTTAGTCTTTCTATGCCAACGAAGATTACTTCAGGGAAATACACTTCACAGCTCTCAACATTTTCTGTCCAGCTGCAAACCAGTTTTGGTGCTGATTATGATCTTCTTGGCCAGATGCTTGCAAGCCAAGCAAAAGATCCAGGATGGATTGACCTAAATGGATGGTATGCGACTGGACTTGATATTCAGCTTGTTCCTGTCAATTCACACTCATTAATCATTGCAGCAACTGCTCCTTATGGCTTGCAGGTCCTGAAAACAACATCCAGGCAGTTCAATCCAATCCAACACCAACTCTTCCTCCTAAGAGGCAGGTTCCATGGTTTTGGATTGGGGGTTTTACTGTTGCTCTTGTGGTTTTTGTAGTTGCACTGCTTTTTTTCTTTCCTTCATCAACCTGTGCTGATGACTCTTGTTTTTTACAAAAAGCGAATGCTTGCACCCCCTTTGAGTATACGAAAGTGTTCGATGGGACAACCTTTTCTTACCGCATTTTTGAGGATTGCACGCTGCTAAAGACCATAACTGCCATGGATCCCACAGAGCCAGAAGAAGTTCGTGACTTGTTTTTAGGTACTTCAATGCGTTGCACCTACCAAAAAGGTGCATTTCCTGAAGATCTCTTGACAACCATGACTGGCAGTTTTGACCGTTGTGAAGGTGATCTTAAAGAAAATATTCTCTTTGTTCTTGCACTCCTTTCTGAAGAAGAAGGATTCGATGAAGACCTAGAGTAGGATCGTGGGTTTTTTCTTCCACTTGTTTTCTTTATAGCTGTATCCTTTCTACTTTGTTGTTTGCTTGATAGAAGTGATTAGCATTTTCTTTACTTTTTTTGCTGATAACTGTCGTAACTTAGTTTTATTCCTCCTAACCCTAACGTTAAGGAAAGAAAGGTAAGAATTGCTGATGCTTTTCGCTCATTGCTTATGGTCTGTGCTTGTGTTACGATGGTTTCTAGTGCTTTTTGTTTTTCTGGAGATTGCTTTGCTTGTAATGCTTGGTAATAAACCTCAGTTTGGAATAGGATGTCTTGTTGAGAGATGGTAAGCATATGTTGTTGATTGAGTTGTTCAAGCTGCTGGTTAAATGCGTCTATTTTTTGCTCAGTATTTTGGTACATCCTATTTGCGTAATACATCCCGCTTATGCAGGTCGCATAAAGCATGAGGGAATAGAGTGTTTTTTTCATGGTGGATCTTGTATGCTCGTTTCTTGTTGTTTTCTTTGTTTTTTGCTCCCTTTTTTATTTCTCTGCTTCCTTTTTTGATGATTCAATTTTTTTTCAAAGCAAACGCTTTAGCTATGATGAAGGACAACAAGCGTTTTTGTTTTTGCAATGCCTTGGATATTGCGTAAGATGCGTACAATAAATTCGTCAAGCTCTGCTATTGATTTCATTCGTAGCTTAAGAATAATGTCTGTTTCTCCAGTTACGATTTCAGCAAAAACAATTTCAGGATATTTGCTGAGTCTTTCTACAAGCTCATGCTGGGTAATTTTTTCTTTTTTAAGCTGGTCATAATCTACTTCAGCTAAAATATATGCATTGATTGCATATCCTAATTTTTCGTAGTCAATCGTAATCGTGAAGTTTTTGATAATTCCTTGTTGTTTAAGCCGTTTGATTCTATGGTGGACTGTTGTAATGGGCATGCGTAAGGCTTTGCTTAGCTCTTTTGATGTCATGCTGCTATTGCTTATAAGAAGATCAAGAATTTTTTTGTCTTTGTCATCAACAAGCGTTTTCATAGTCTTGGGGGTTAGTCACCTCTTTTAAAAATTTTTTCTTTTTTTCTTTTTTTTTTTTTCTTTATTTACTCCTTTGTTCTTTTTTTTTTTTTTTTTTTTTTT
>JAWAQC010000019.1:0-8496 GCA_038894115.1 Candidatus Woesearchaeota archaeon
TTTCAAAAGAAGCTTGAACAGAATGAATGCAGGTTTACCCCAAATATTCGTTATTTCTTGTATCTTTTTCTCCTTGTACTTACATTTCCCTACCCTTTCATTAGCAGAACATTTTTTCTTTTATACATCGTGTCCAAAAGAAATTGGTCCCTATGCTCTTTGGGAATCATATACATATTCATTGCTGTCATCATCGCTTGATTAAAATGCATTTTAAAATAGTCAAAGGGTTGTTGGTGGAACCCGATTTTAATGTCTGCATCACCACTTACCAACGTGCCTTTAATAAAGGGTTCGCCATTACTGCGCATCATAAATCCGCAGCGTTCAAAAAAATCTTGAAGGTAAAGCATTTCTTGCTCTATAGCTGTGGTTTTCATTTTTTCAAGATTTTGCACTTTAAGAAAATACCTTGTCGAACTATGGAGAGGAGCTTGCGAAGGATTGATTCCTAATGCAACTAAACGGATGATTTCATCCTTATCAACAAGGGCATACGCTTCTTTTTCAAGGCGTTTTGTATCAATCTGGTGTGCTTTTCTATATTGGTCATCACTTCTGGCTTTTTTTATCCATTGCTGTTCAAGAAAGGTAAAAAATTGTTCGTCGTATCCACCCGGCACATAATATTTTGTTGATTTCACTAAGGTATCTAGCGTGTCAGCAAATTGCGCACCTAATCGCCGTGCAATAATGTCTTCAGGTGCATACTGGTTTTTAGGGTTATCAAACTCAATGAGGGATGCTAATCCAATGAGCAAATCATCAGAACCACCTTTTCCTTGCTTGATACGTACATATTGCTGGATTATGTCTTGGTCAGTGCACGCAGTCATATCAATTCCTTCCTGGCTTAGCAGTTCTTCCCATCGGGGATATTCTGCGAGGGGGATGGTTTTATTTGGCAGCAAAATTCCAAGTTCAAAAAAGAGCGCAAGCCGGTGCTCATAGTCAAGGTAAGCGTTGAGCAACTCATCATGGTAATTATTTTCTGTAAACGCGTCAAGGTCAAACCCATACTGTTTTGCCGCATTCCTATTCAGGAGGAATTCTTCGCCACCACCATAATAAAGATTAAATCGCTGCTCAGCTTCCTGTCTAATTTCTCGATAGTTGTCAAATTTTCCGCCAAAAAACCCTCCTTGTAAAAATGCTTGCGTACTTAATTTAAGGTGTTTGAGCATTTCAATTCCAAGCAGCGGGCTTCCATCATCATGGACTAGGTAAAAGTAAGGTTCATAGCTATGCAGCGCTTTTTCAAACATGCTGGTAATTTCCAGGCAAAGGTGGTGGGTCTCTTCTCGGTAGTCTTTGCTGCTCGCATAAACACTTTTTTTTTCTTGGTCTTTTATTTCCTGAATCACTCCATCTTCAATAATATCCTCAAGGGCGGTGTTTGGTTTTGGCCCTTCGGTTTTTGCAAAACTTGCATGTCCTTGCTGGGCATGACCAAGCACTGTCCTAGGAATAATATTATATTTTAGTCGCTTTGAGTCAATATAATAATCGCTCATTTGCAAATCAATGATAATTGCCTCTTTGCTTGCAACTTTTTTCTCCCAATGCAGGATATTTTCTGGGCTGGTATAGGTTTGCTTTACGTACGGCACAAGAACGAGCAAATCCATATTCACATATTCTTTGTACGGATTTTTATAGGGTTCTGGTTCAAACCCATATTTTGCGTATGCTTCTTTTTGAACAGTATTGATTATTTTTAGGTCAGGAAGTTTTCGTATGCTTGTTTTTGAAGAAGAAGTTATTAAAGGATAAATGTGGCGGGTGTTGGCGCCATATCCATAGGTACTTGTAGTTTCTTCATCGTCCCTTTCTTCATCCCTGTATCTGCTTAGTTGCCTTTTTTCATCATTTCTGTTATAGGGTTTCTTTATTCTTTTTTCCTTGCCCCAGATCTCTTTTTTCTCCTTACCCAAGGTATTTTTTTTGTTTTTCTTGCCTATTTAAAAATTAACGTGTAAAATAATATATAGGTTGGAATAGTATTTTTTAAAAATATAAAATGTTATAATTTAAGAATGGTAACTCTTTGGTAATTCTTTAAGGTTTAATCTTTTTTTGCCTATATTGGTAGTTGCGGTTATTTTATTTGCTGCTATCGTTGCATCGCTATATTTACTGTTATAGTTGTGTTTGCTCTTGTTGCTGCAAGAGGTACTCAAAATCTTTGGTGTTTCCATAAACAAAGGTGTTCATATGAACAAAACTCCATATTATGGGATTAAGGCAGAGCTTTCTTGTATTACTCGTTTGCAGGCAAACAACAATAAAACGTTTATTTTAGGCTATGACAAAGTGAGTGCTTTTTCCATTCCCCAAGAACATCAGCACAGCTCGCAGCTTGAAAAAGAAATTGATTTATTAAGCAACGGCATTCTTTTTTTTGTTGATGCCCATCCATTGGGCAATCAGTATCTGGTGACAAAAAGCAAGTTTACTGAGGGCATCAGTATCCCAGACATTCTTTATCTAACCCTTTCACCTTCTTCTGAGGTTAAGGTGCCTCAAGTATCTTTTGAGCAAGTAGGCGCATCGTATGGCATTGCCTCATCTTTTCCAAACACACCTGAAAGCCAAACACCTCATGCTCATGGCGCCATCCAAACTGGACGCAACCAGGACAGTACCCAGGCTATTCTTAAAGTGCTTCCCTTGGACATTAAAACCTCTGTAAGCCTTGGCCAGCACGATTTTCTTGGGCAAATCAGTGCACTAAATTTAGCAAAGTTAATTACCTTAAGCCCTAAGATCAAACACGCCTTAGATGCATTTCAAAACCATTTTTCAGCTCCGATTGTTCTTTATCCAGGATATTTTCTTTCAGATGCAACAACCCCTCATCCGGTTTCCGAAGCCTATACAGATCTTCGTCACGAACTGCTTTCCCTTGACAAAAAATTTCCAGGAATTTTTTCTGATGAAAAAGCCTTTACCTTTTCCAATGGTGAACTGACCTTTTCCAAAACACAAGATATTGCAGTGCATAAACCTACCTTTGAAGAATTTAAAACCCAGCTTGACTCCATTAAAGCATTCATCGGAAAGCATGGATTTTTTCCGTCGGTTGTTGAAGCATTTGGGTATGATAAAGAAGGAAGGAAAATTCTCCAGTTTTCCTACCATCCTTTTGAGGGAGTCAGCACGTTTTCTCCACGCTATTTTCAACTTGAGCAACGCATTGTCCAGCTTGAGGAAGAATTAGCAAGGCTGGATACCAAGGTTCATGCCCTCGAACACCTTCCTAATCCAGTCTTGCTTGAGCAGCGATTAGCAAAAGAGTACACGCTTGCGATGGAAGGGCTTGAAAAGCGCGAGCTTCGCATTTTAGCTAAACTTACCTCTGCAGCGAACCGATACTTTTTGCTCCAGCAAAAATATGCTTCTTCAGTAAAACCAATCTCAGAATCAAAAAGCTCACGGCACCGTAAACTCCTCAGGAGCGTTGAAGAGCAATATTATGAACTTCAAGAAAAGCTTGACGAGGTTCGGACACAAAAAAAGTCTATTCATGACCAATTTAATGCATACAAAACCTCATTAAAATGGTACAGCCCTCAAGGCATCCTGCTTACCGAGCAGGACCGTAAGCGGCAATTAGAAAAGCTCACTGCCCTCTACAACCAAAAACTTGAAGCGCTGGAGCATTCGTATAATGACCAGCTTGAATTGTTAACTTCAATAATGAAGACATCCTTGGCTGATTCAAAAGATGAATTTTCCTATGAACAGCAAAAAAAACAAATGCGTGCTGCCTATGATACTGAGCTGAATAAAAAAATACAAGAGTATCATTCTCAGCTTCCTTATGCTTTAGCCTCGGTCTCACCACTCAATGTTCATCCTTTTGTTCTTTATCTTAATAATACCAATCGGTTTGTGTATCGCATTGCTTTTGCAAATGTTCTGCGTTAATGCTCTTTGCTCCTTGGATGCGAAAATCCAACTTGTCTTTAGAAATAAACGTCAGGATTCTAAGCTTGGATTCGTTTTTCTATGTCTTCTTTTTTATGTTAAAGGTTTTTCGTAGTGGTGTTTTCTTTTCTTAGGTTTGTTTCTTAGGGAATATAGCATTGCGTAGGTTGCGGACCAGAGCATTCCTTCATCACAGGTATAAAAGAAAGAGGTGTAGGGAACAAGTTGTTGGATGATCTTGTTGTCTTTTTCCTGCTGCGTTTGGTTGCAAAAATCCATTGCTTGCGCTTGGTGCTTCGGGTGTGGTTTCTGGTGTGATTCCAGCAGGGTTACTTTTTTTTTCTTCTCAGCTTTTTTTTCATTGGCTTTTCTTTCAACGCTCTTTTCGTCTACCGTTTTACCTCTCCCTGATTTCATCCTTACTTTTTCATACACTTCTAAAAATGTTTTGTAATGTAGCAGCAATGCTGTGTATGCATTCAGTTGATAGTCTATCTCTTGGTTTGCAGGAGGATACAAACTACTATAGTGCGAAAGCACCTGCATCCACGCCAATCCTAAATGTGGCCAATAGGTTATTGTTTCATAACCAGGGCTAAGCCATCGGGTCCAATGCCAAGCATGGCCAGGAGTTTCTTCTTTGGTATACCGCAGGGCAATCGGTCTTGCTAATTCCTGCTTGTTAATAGTGTGAAAAACCTTGACAAAGATGGTTTTTCCTTCACTGTTTGGCTGGATGGGTCCTGTAAAAAACGGAAAAACCTGTGCATCAGCACTGATGGTTTTTCTTCCTGACAAATCCTCTAAAAAATAGGTTCCTGTCCAATAATGCCTACGTAGCAAAGCAGGATAGTTGGCTGTTGATAAGCACGAGGGCTTTATTGTCAGGTTAAGTTTTTTTGCGCATTGCTGCACAAGGAATGCCATGCATACATCATAGCAGGATGACCTGCGAATAGCGTGGTCTTTAATAGATGAAAAGTGCTTTGGCAATACCATTCCTTGCTTATCAAGCACGGTGTTTGCAAAAAATACAATCTCTTGCTCTAAAAAAGGTTTGTAGTTTTCAAGCAGTGGTGTTGCAAGGCTGGGTTTGTTTTCAAAAAGGCAGGAAAGACTATACAATACAAATGCAAGGCTGTCAGGTGCATAGGTGGGATAATCAAATCCTTTGCCTTCAGGTGTAAGCATTACTGCAATGTGCCCATGCAAGCGGTAATGGTGCAAGGCATACGAAAGGGTTTGTGCAACCTTGTCAGTGTATCCTAGTGCAAGCAATGCCGGGGTGCTGAGCCCAAAATCACGTGCATAAAATTGGCAATAATGGCCTGTGCTTGTTTGAAAATAGGTATGTTCTTTGTTCCAGCATTCTGCGATGATTTGTTTGACAATACTTGCAGCTTGGCCCGGGTAGGTCTTAAATCCATTTTTTTTAACCGTTCTTTTACGCTGGAGCATGCGTAATCCTTGTTGTAATCCTAAAAGAAGATTCATTGAATAGTCACCAACATCTTTATTATTACTTTTTGTAATAACCAAGTTTTTAACTAAGCTTATTTGCTAAGTATGTTTATTGTCTATTATCATTCTCTATTTCTTATCTTAAATTACTTATCATAAATGTTTAAATGGTTTTTGGATTAGTTGGTATTTTTAGGCTGACTGGCAAAAGATACTTTTTTCTTTTAGGCAGCCAGCATCAAGAAAGCGACTGGAGTTCTTGCTTGAAATGCGCTAGGGGGACCTGGCCCATCCGGGGACCAAGAACAATGCAAAAGAAGGCAAGTATTGCCAGACGAAAGGAGCGGGTGCTTGCGCTCGCAAGCACGATGCTGGCTGCTTGGAGGCAGCACGCATCGGCGCATGGTTTTGTTCATGTGCCTAGGCAACTTTGATGCGTGCTGCTGCTCTTTACTTTTTTTGCTCTTCTAATATATACCTATTAGTCATTATCTTTAAGAGAAGGTACCATAAAACTAATCCCTCTTTCCTATCTTGTTGTTCTTTACTGCTTTTATTGTTGCAAAAGAATCCAAAAACCCTCAAAAAAAGAGAAAACTATATAAAGGGCTCTTACAAGGAAAAATAGAGGATTGCCAGACATCAAGGAAGAAAGAAAACTCAACTTTCATTTACCAGAAAGTAAAAAAATTACACTAAAAAATCAGTATAACTAGCACATTTCAATTTTAGTATCTTACTATATATCACTGCTACAACCCAAATAAAATAAAAACGATTTGAAGGGAAAAATCTAATGATTCTTCTTAAAAAACTGCAAAAGGCAAAAAAAGGCCAGGAAAGTGCAAGTGGTGCAGCTGTGCTTATAGCACTTGTTGGTCTTTTTGTTGTTTTATATTTGCTTTTCGTACCTCCTGATTTTCGTGAATCATTGCTTAATGAAAATAAAACCTCAACAACAGGCAATACTACCACAAAACCAGCCTATGCATTGCTCCTTCGTGAGCAGCCTGGATTGCTCAGCTATATTAGCGGCACGGTTTGCCCAAATAATGAGTGCGAGCATCCCTTGCCTTCTTTTTCCTTGTATCGGACTGTAACCCCTACTCAAATCGCATCATTTAATCCATTTATTGTTAAAAACAATATTTTTGTCAAAGAACCAAAAACAATGCAGTTTGAAGTGCTTGCCCTTGCCAACACTGACAATTATCTGCTGACGTTTGGTGCTAAAACATCAAAAGGAGTGCTAAAAATTGTGCTTAATGGCAGGACTATTTTTGAGCAGCAGCTTGATCAGTATAATGTTGAGCCTATCAAAATTCCAAAAAACCTGATTAAGGAAATCAATACCCTTGAGGTTTCTGTTTCTGGAGTTGGCGCAAAATTTTGGGAAACCAACCAATATGCTATTGAAAATATGAAAATTATTGCTGATGTTACTGACACGACGAAAGAAACCAACAGCCAGATGTTTTTTATTTCAGAGGATGAATATACTGCTTTAAGCACAGCCAAGCTTCGCTTTGTGGCAGAATGCGACAAGAGCAAGGTAGGTCCCTTAAAAATTATGCTAAACGGCCAGAAAATTTTTGAAGGTGTTCCTGATTGCGGGATGATGCAAACCATTGATTTAATGAAAGCTGCCTTAAGCAAATATGAAAATACAATCCAGTTCCAAAGCACAATGGGCAATTACATCATTGACAGGATTATGCTGCGTACCTATCTCCAAAAAACATCCTATCCCACCTACTACTTTGATCTTACTAATGACCAATTAAAACACCTGCTCCAAAACAAAACAGACCTTAACCTTACCTTGGATTTTGCAAAACGCCCAAGTGATGATTTTGATGTGATTATGCACATCAATGGATATACAAGGACGCTGCGCGCTGACAAGCAAAAAACCAAAGTTGAACGTAAAATCCCTGTTCATACTTTAAAAGATAAAAACAACTGGATTATGATAGAGCCAGATTCTAGGTCCATTACTCTTGCAGAGCTTAAGCTTGAAATTAAAGTGAAGAAAAAATAAGGTACATCATACGTAAAAAAGGTAAAAAAAGTAAAAACATTTTAAGCTGATACAAGGCCTGATTCAGGTGTTGGTATTAAGCTAAAAGCCAAAGCATCCTACCATCAAAAAAGCTATCCAGTCATCAAAAAAAAGAATGCATAAACCCTTTAGAAAAGAAGAAAACCAAAAGGACATGGATAAAAAAATCCTTACCTTTAGCGGCATAACTAAAAACCAAATCCTTCCTATACAAAAATGCCACTACCAGCTATTCTTGGAGCTATCGGCAATTTCTTGCTCATACTGCTGCGGTTTCTTGTTCTAGCAATTATTTGGATTGTGCGCATCATCGTGCAACTTATTGTTATTCTTGCTAGGCTTGTCTTTAAAGGCATACTACTGCTTTGGCGACTGCTGCTTTTTTTATGGAGAGCTATAATGCTTGGCATTGCTCGACTGCGAATGGCTTTTGCACGGCTTGTTCATGCTAAAGACCCAACCAGCCTAAGCAAAAAAATTGCTGATATTAATGATTTTATGAGAAAAATTAATGACAATTATGGTCGGTATGGAAAAAAAGCTGATGAGTTAATTGGAACTCCTTTGACTCAAGGCTTTAGTGCAACACCAGGAGATCCTGCAAATGATAAAGGTGTGGGAAAATTATTTTCCTGGTTTAAAAGCACTGTTAGCTCATTAAAAGAACCAAAAAGTACAAAAGCACCATCAGACCCTTACAAAATCTATTTGAACACAGGAAAATCTTCATTTTTAAGCACCTTTATCAAAACATTTTTCATTATCCTTTTCATTATCATTCTTCTTACCATTATTATGCAAAGCACTATGGGTATCAATCTTTTGCCTGCTAATATCATGAGAGATATCGCAACAGGGTTTGCAAAGTTCTGGGTTGCGTTTAGTGACTGGACTACCAATTTTACTCCAAAAGAAATTGTCAATACTTGGGATAAATGGTTAAGTAGGCAAATAGCAGTAGGCACTGGAGGGTATTATGAAGGAAAAGTTGATGAAAAAAGCAGGGATAATTTACAGCTTGGGGTAATTATTAAAGAAGATCG
>JAWAQC010000020.1:0-8453 GCA_038894115.1 Candidatus Woesearchaeota archaeon
AATTATTTTATAAAAAAATTATATGATTCAAAAGCCTTAAATCCTAATGAGCGAAAAAAAATATTTAATCAACTAACTACTAATCCAGATATTATATGGAGTATTGGTATAGTTGAAAATTATGAGATAGATAAATTAAGTGCAATGATATCTCTCAAAGACAGTACATATCAGATCGCTGAATTAAATGTAGGACAATGCTTGCTTAAATTACCGGGAATTGGCGTCCCAATCAAGATCGATATTCGATTGCAAAATTTCAATAAAAAAAAGAACACAAAAAAGAAAACAACAGAAAAAAAGAGGTTAGATAAGCATTAAGAGTATGGGTTAATCCCAAGCTGCCGCTCTTTTTCTGCAATCATTAGTGTTGTCTTAATGACAGTGTCTGGGTTAAGGGAAATGCTTTGGATACCCAGTTCTACTAAAAAAGTTGCAAACTCTGGATAATCAGAGGGTGCTTGGCCGCAAATACCAATATACTTACCTTTTTCATTCGCCACACGAACTACCTTTCTAATTAACTCTTTGACTGCTTCGTTACGTTCATCATAGATATCAGCAACAAGCTCAGAATCTCTGTCACAGCCTAATGTTAATTGGGTCAAATCATTGCTTCCAATTGAAAACCCATCAAAAACTTTGAGAAATTCCTCAGCTAAAATAACGTTGGAAGGGATTTCACACATAACATACACTTGCAAATCATTGACACCTTGCTTAAGTCCATGCTTTTCCATAACTGCAAGCACTTTTCTGCCTTCATCGACAGTCCTGCAAAAAGGAATCATAATTTTAACATTTCTTAACCCAAAGTCATCTCGCACTTTCTTTAATGCCTTGCACTCAAGCTCAAAGGCTGGTTTATAGGGATCTTTATAGTAGCGAGAAGCTCCTCTCCAACCAATCATAGGATTATCTTCTTTTGGCTCATACGCTTGTCCACCAATAAGGTTTGCATATTCATTGCTTTTGAAATCAGAAAGGCGAACAATGACCGGCTTTGGATAAAATGCAGCAGCAATCTTAGCAATGCCCATTGCTAAACTATCAATAAAAAACTGCGCTTTGTCAGCATAGGCATAGGTAAGCTCTCCTATTTTTGCTTTAAGCTCAGGGTCTTTAAGCATATAATAGTTAAGCAGTGCTAAGGGATGAATCTTTATGGTTGAGTTGATAATAAACTCTTCCCTTGCTAACCCAACACCCTGGTTTGGAATAAAGCTTAAATCAAACACTTCATCAGGATTTCCTACATTCATCATAATTTTTGTTTTTGTTTGAGGCATGTTGCTGATGTCTTGCTTTTCAACCTCAAAATGCAGCGCTCCCTCATAGACATACCCTATATCTCCTTGGGAACAATCAACGGTTACTTGCTGACCACTTTTAAGCACTTCTGTACCCCGTTCGGTTCCCACTATGCATGGAATACCAAGCTCACGTGAAATAATGGCAGCATGGCAGGTCCTTCCTCCTCTGTTCGTAACAATTGCAGAGGCGATTTTCATAATTGGTTCCCAATCAGGATCTGTCATTTCAGTTACAAGAATTTGGCCTTGCCTGAATTTGTCAATATCATGAACATCTTTAATAACATTGACGGTGCCATTGCCGATGCGCTCTCCAACACTTTTGCCAGTAAGCAACACCTTACTTTTTTCCTTAAGAACATATTTTTCAATGATATTCCTATTTTTGCGTGACTGTACCGTTTCAGGCCTTGCTTGAACAATAAAAAGCTCTCCTGAAACTCCATCTTTTGCCCATTCCATATCCATAGGTGTATATTTACCGCGTTTTTGAGAATAGTGATCCTCGATAATGACAGCCCAACGCGCAAGCGTTAAAATTTCATCGTCAGTGATAGAAAACACTTTTTGCTGCTCAGGAGGGACAGGAACGTTTTTTGTGTGCTTGTTTCCATGGGTATCATAAATCATTTTCATATGCTTTTTGCCAATCGTCTTTTGGATAATTGGCTTAAATCCTGCCTTAAGAGTTGGCTTAAAAACATAAAATTCATCAGGATTCACTGCACCTTGAACAATATTTTCTCCAAGCCCATAAATGGAGGTAATGAAGACAACATCCTGGAATCCTGATTCAGTGTCAATGGAAAACATGACACCTGAAGATGCTTTATCACTGCGAACCATTTTTTGAACAGCAATAGATAGCTTGACAGAAAAATGGTCAAAATGCTTATCTTGGCGATAAGAAATAGCCCTGTCAGTAAACAGCGAAGCAAAGCATTTTTTACAGGCTTCAAGGAGCGCATCATGGCCTCGAACATTAAGGTAACTTTCCTGCTGTCCTGCAAAGCTTGCATCTGGCAAATCTTCAGCTGTTGCAGAGCTTCGCACAGCTACATCAGGGTTTTCCCCATACTGAAGACCTAAATGGTAATAGGCCTCAAAAATTGCATTTTTAAGCTCTTCAGGAAAATGTGCGTTTTTGATAAGCTGGCGAATTTTGTTGCCACGCTCTTGCAAGTTGTAGATGTTTCTTGTATCTAAATCTGAAAGAATCTGCTGGATTTGATGTTTGATCCCTGCCTTTTCAATAAGGTATTCATAAGCATAGGCAGTAATTGCAAACCCATTTGGGATTTTGACGCCTTTTGGAGTTAACAATCGATACATTTCACCCAAGGAAGCATTTTTTCCACCTACATAAGGTACGTCCTCAATTCCAATCTGATCAAACCATAAAATAAACATTTTAGACTTATCCATAGTCTAGCACCTCTTTTTTGAAATCTTTTGTTAAAATAGCAAATTTGGTAAAACAGGAAACAATGGCATCCTTAATTAGGGTTTTATGGTCAAATTTTTTTATTGATACAAAAAAATGTTTTAAGATATTGGAAAAAATTGTATTAAGATATTGGAGCATAACCCCCAAAACAAGCTTTTTTTTCAGCCTTATACTATATAAATTTTTTGGTGTTTTTGATAACCATTAAGTAATAGTAATTTGGCTTAACATTAAACCCTATCCACGTTTGAGTGTATAAAGTAATGAAGGAAGGGCATACAGCAAAATGGATACAAAAGAAGAATAGTATACCAAAGAGGAGTATATCAATCAAAAAGTTTTTCTTAAGGTAATGGACAAGGAATCGTAGGTAGTAGCCGTAAGTAGTAGCCAAGGGTAGGAAAGCTCTAAAAACCAAAAAGAACGATACTCCTTAAAAGGAAAAACCAAGAAAAAAACCTTTATATAGATAAACACGCTAAAATGAGAAAATACCAAAAAACGATGAAACGTGTGGCAATCCAGATGAACAAAAACAATAACAAACAAGATAACCCCAAACCAAAAAATAACGTAAAAGAAAAACGATTGGTGAACTGTGCTTTTGTGTTTGCACTCCTTGGCCTTGTTGTTATATTAGGAATCCTGTTGGTTCTTCCTGTAGCGTATGCAAGTGCAAAAATAACAATCGTAAGCACCCCTGCAAAAGCGTATAGTTATGGAGATTTTATGCAGGTAAGTGGCATCATACAAACACAGGAAATTCTTGAAGCTGAAATGAAACTCCAAGTAGTCTGTGAAGAAAAAAAATCAGAAATTGTCCTTAGCCAACACCATGTGGTATTGCAAGCCCATGAGCAAAAAACATTTGCAGAGCTTGGCATTGCCCCTAGTGTGCGTCTTAGCAAAGAAATGGAGGGGATTTGCATATTTTCCGTGGTCTTGTATGACAAGGATATGCAAAAAGAAACCCAAGCAAGCACAGCTCCGTTTGTTGTAAAAAACAGTTTAGAAGGAAGTATCACGCTTGTGCAACCAGAGGTTGAACTTGGAAAAAAACTCTTGCTCAAAGGAATGGTTACAACCCTCCAAGGCAGACCAGTCCAAGGAATCGCAACGATGTATCTAAAAAACAAAAAACAAAGCAATGATGACACATTACTGCTGGTAGGCACAGCACCGATTTCCCAAGGCATCCTTAATGCAGAGGTAGAAATAAAGCAGCTGGCTCCAGGAAGCTATGAAGTGCTCCTAAGTATTGAAGAAAAAGAGGGTAACAATGCTGTACTTCTTGCTTCGCATCCTCTAGAGGTAAAAGCCGCAAGCAACCTGCAGGTAACCTTGAACAAAGAGGCATATTATACTGGTGAGACAATCATCGTAAATGGATATGTAAATAGCTATGACTATACCATTACCAGTACCGTGTTTGAAACAAAACAAGTGCTTGTCATGAAGAACCCTGATTTTAGCCTAAGCGTGCAAATCCCAAAACATGCAGGAGCAGCAAAATACCCTCTGCGCATTCGCTTTAGTGACAAACTCGGCAATGCAGAAGAAAAAGAATTACTTATCACCGTGCTCCCTACCCTAAGCAAACTGAGCGCAAAAGCGCGTACGCCAAGCATAAGAGAAGATGAACTTCTTGAAATCGAACTGTTTGGCTTTGATCAAGAAAACAACCCCTATGCATGGAAAAACACCAACCACCGACTCACAGCAATTTTGCTTGACCAAAACAAAACAAAAAAATCAACAATAAAAATCGCTGCAAAAGAACAACTGCACGTTGCAACAAGCGGACTTTCTCCTGGAACCTATACCCTTGTATTGCTTGAAGAGCAGTACGGGGTATCAACACAACTGCCATTGAAAATAGAGCCAAAACCAAACCTAAGAATTGGGCTTGATGAGACCATGCTGGTGGTCAAAAACGAAGGACCGTATCCCTTCAAAGAAAACATCACCATCATCCTCAAAAACAAGAGCGAAGAAAAAACAATCCAACGATATCTTGATTTGCTTCCTGGAGCAACCCAAGCACTTGGAATGAACCTAAATCCCAAAGACGCATATGAAGTAAGCATTATGACAAAAGGGTTTAACAAAACCTATGACCAGGGAAGCTTAAAAGGGATTACAGGATTTAGCCTGTTGCAAGGCAACCCTGGTATTTTTTCCTGGCTTACCCTTGCTGTGTTAATTATTGCAATTATTGTTTCATTCTATATTTATAGCAAAAAAAAGCAAGCGTTAGAAGAAGAAGCAATCCAAAAAGCGACCAGCAGCACAGAACTGTTTTTTGGAAAAAAACCCTTTGGAAAAAAACGAACACAAGACGATGATGAGTACATTGACCTTTCTACATTCAAAGGACACCAACTTCGACAAGCAAGCCAAACCAAACAGCCAAACAAGGAAGCAAAAAAAGAACCAACGCAAAAAAAGGATGAAGCCATATGATCATCACGTTTTCTGGTGATCCAGGATCAGGAAAATCGACAATAGCGAAAGAAATCGCTGCATGGCTAGGATATGAGTATCTCAGTATTGGGCATTTCATGCGTGCATTGGCCCAAGAAAAAAACATGACCCTTCTTGAACTGCACCGCGAGGCAATGAAGAATACTGCAATTGACACCTACCTTGACAATAAGCAAAAAGAGCTGGCAGGAAAAAACAAGATTGTGCTGGACTCACGATTAGGATTTTATTTTTTGCCAGAATCAATTAAAATTTATTTAACTGTTGATGAACACGTTGCTGCCCAACGTATCTATGACAACCAGCGGGAAGATGAAAAAGGAAAAAGTATAGAAGAAATACGAAAGAACCTTCACCAACGAAAACAAATGGAATGGCAGCGGTACAAAGCATACTATGGAGTTGATTTGGAAAACAAAACACAATTTGACCTGGTTCTGGATACCAGCCAAAAAACAATTCCTGAAATCCTTACCCTGATAAAACAGTTTTTAGAGAAAAAACTGCACCACTAGAAAACGAGGCAACAAAGGGGAAACACGCAATCACTCAATTTCAATACCGTAGGTTTCTCTAATCGCTTGCAAGGTCTTCTTAGTTTTTCTTCGTCGAAGATAGACCAACAGCGCAATGGTTCCAAGAACTAGAATCAACAACAAAAGCTCTTTGAACTTTTGCTGGAGAAAGGCAACTCCCTCTTCATAAAGCGTTGGCTGGGGAGGTTGCTTGGGAAGATGGACACGAGAATAGACTTCTTTTGGCATCACAAGCAGGTAGGAGAGTGTTGCTTTGCCGCCAAAATCAAAAAGTCCCCTGTTGTCTCCCAGGGAAAATTTCGTAAGGTTTGTAGCAGTAATGGTCAGCCGATAATTATTCCCTGCCGTGAGCATCACAAAATCCTCACCCAGGACTACCCCATCAAGAGCATAGGAAAACAATCCTGAAAGATTGGTGTAGCGCTTAAAGAAAAAATAATCCTGCACATAAAACGGTGCATCCACAAAGGCATGGAGAATGAAGGTTGCTTGGTACTGCTCCTTTGCCAAATCAAAAACAAGGACAGGGATTTTGCCCTCCTGAATGACACGATGCGGCGATTCAATGGTAAGAATGAAGGGAGTATCAGTCAGAGCACTATCAGATGCAGGTGCTATTGAAAGAGCAGATCCGCCTAATGCTCCAAGATTGCTTGCGTGTTGCTGAGCAAAAAAAGAACGGTTTGAAAAAGAGTGTGTGAAAGTACAATCATAGGGGCATCGCTCATCACGATCACAACGCAGATCACCGCAGCCATTCAAAATCACAAAAAACGTTTTTGAGACATTGTACAACGTGCCATTTGTCAAGTATGCAAATAAGTAGAGGGTATGAGCACCTGGGCCCAGCGCAATGGTATACCCACCAGTATAGAGTGCATGCCGCGTAATAATTTTCTCTTGATTTTGGTTTACCAGTTTAATCAAATCAACACTATGAAGGACATTTTTTTCAATCGTGCAAGTTGCGATAGGTACCCCGGTTTCGTAGAGGGTATACTGTTCATAGTAAAGACCATTGGTTTTAAGTTGGATAACTAAATCATAATACAACGTATCCTTTAGGGGGAGTTTTTTTAGACCAGTCGCATCGTTGCAATACCAACCTGGATATCGAGAGGTGTTTTCTGCATAGAAGAGTTGAACAGGAAAGATCCCATCAGCAGCCAAGCGTGTGTCTGTAATTCCTATTGAAAAATTTTTTCGCTCCGTTAAGTACAAAGAGACATGATACTCCAAGCCATTACGAATACTTGAAGGAAACAGCAAAATCCCCTCTTGACTAAACGCAAGATTTTCATACACTTGGACAGGATTGCTCGTACGGACCTCAAACAGCTCATTATTGACTTGTAAATAGGTTGTTTTGGTCTGTGTATAAGAATTACGGTAATCGAGAGCAAAAGGAAGAGTATCGACAGGTTTTGTGGTAGTAATATTATACACAGTCAAGGAAGGAGAAAGCAACTGCAACTCAGCAAAAACAGCAGGAACAGGCAAAACGAAAACAACAAGAAAAAAAAAGGCTAAAGCATAACGGTTAAAAGGAAATGAAAGGATAGGAAAATGTTGAGGCATGGACTGTTCCTCCCAATGGTTCTACCTTTCCTAAAATGTGCCAAGGAGACTGCTTCGTACGCAATTGAGGTAAAGCAAACGATGATAATAAACGACGGGAATAAGAGATGCAAATAATGGGAGCAAGAGCGTTAGTAGGGGAAAAGAGGAGTACAGGATAAAAAATAGATTAAAAAGAGGGAAGTAAAATGCACTGTAAGGTAAGCAAAGGAAATGCTCTGGGAAGCTGCAGAGCACGGGGTGTGGAAGGAAAGCAAAACCATGATACACTGTACATTCGTTGTACCTAAATAAGAAGAAATATATAAAGGTTCACTTCCACCAAAAAATTGTTACACAAAAAATACAGGTACAAAATACAAAAACATAAGAACAAAGCAGAAAAAATAAGAAAGAAAAGTGAAGAAAAAAAAGGACTAATAAGGATGGGTAATCCAAAAATAAACAAAAGCAAAGAGAATGCAATACCACAAAGACTTCCAGCAAAACAAACAACAATTCTTTTTGTTTGCACAGGCAACATTTTTCGCAGCATGAGTGCCCAGTATTTATTTGAAAAATACACCAAAGAACATAATATTAGCAACTATAAAGCAAGCTCTGCAGGGATTAATCCTATTTATCCTGGACCGCATCCCACAACGATTGCTACTTTACAAGCATTAGGTATTACTCTCCAGCATACTCCAAAAAAACTTCAAGAACAAGATATTGCCCAAGCATCATTAATTATTGCGATGGGTTTTAATCACCAAGCCTATATTAAGGCAGTGTATGGTATTGAAGTCCCATTATTTTTAGAAGTCGCCTATGGGCAAAAAGAAAGTGTTCGTGATGTTGATGAGACCATACCCCATTGGAGAAACAATCCCCAAGCAACTGATGAGCATATCCAAAAAACCATCTACCTTATTAACGATGCAATGCCACAGCTTATTTCTCGAATTCCATTGTTTTTGCCAAAAGCATAACAAGGAATAAACCCCTAAGCTAAAATCCGCAGCCAAAGAAAAAGCCAAACACAACAGCAAAGCAGCCAGCATCAAGAAAGCGACTGGAGTGATTGCATTGCAATGCAGCAGGGGGACCTGCCCC
>JAWAQC010000021.1:0-8322 GCA_038894115.1 Candidatus Woesearchaeota archaeon
TCCTTTTTATCCCAGTCCCAAAAGTCTTGGAAATGTCCTTCTTGAGCATTCCTCATTGTTTGATGCTGTTGAATATCATTCCTTTTATCCATCATGGTTCCCTTATTTTAATCGTAAGGCAGTGCGAGTAGCATCAGCACAGCAGTTGCCTGTCGTAGCGAATAGTGATGCTCATCATCTTTCAGAAATAGGAAACCACTACACCGTGATTGGAATCAGGGAGCTTTCGGTTCAGGGGATTGCAGAGGCATTGTCCAGCAGGCGTGTGTATGTGTACACCACTCCCAAACCAACTCTTGAACTTCTTAAGATTGCTTCTCGCCACTGGTTGTAAGAAGGCAAGGAGAAGGCAATGTATCTTTCCTATTTTTTTGCTGTCCCTTTCTTTGTTTTTGCAGCTTTTGCAAAGCTTTCTGCAAGATCGATGATGTATTTGCCATCTCCAAGTCGATAAATGACAGGTTTATTTCCCATTAATTTAACCAAGTCCACTTCATATTTTCCTGGCTCACTGATTTTTATTGCCTCAAGATCAAGCACAACAGGTTCCTGCTCTTTTTTCATGCCTAGAATATCATATACATCGTCTTCAATTTGTTTTTTTTCTTTTGGGCTTAATGCCAGTAACTGCTTTTTTTCCTGAAGTTGCTCTTTCTTGATAAAAAAAAAGAATTTCCCTCCACAACTACATCCATTGACAATTGCTTGTGCTCCATCATCATACAGTATCCCGCATGCAGTGCATTGATGTGGCATTCTTTTTATAAAGAAAAAGAACTATATAAAAGTATTGATTTGCAAGGGAAGGTGCTGTATCGGTTTGTATTGCTTGTGTTGCTGTGTTTATGATAGCTTCTAGGGTTGGATTGTTGTTGGGGTTGCTTTTTACCCACTGCTTTTTTGTGCAGTCCTTTTCCCACTAGTCTTCTATTGCTCTTTTGGTGGTTTGTTTTTTATTTTATTCAAGAAAAGATGTCCCAACTCTTTATGCTACCCTATTTCGTTCAGGTGTTGTTGTTGTTAAATTTTCAATAGTGGTGTCTAAGATTCGCTGGAGTGCTTCATGGGTATTAAACGCAATATGGGGGGTTACTATAACATTTGGGAAGGTTAAGAGTAAATGGTCTGAAATCAAGTTTCGCAGTGTCTCAAGGGGATAATCTTTGGTGACAATTTCCTTTTCTTCGATGATTTCGTGCTCTCCTTCTAGAACATCTAGTCCCGCACCCCCTATTTTTCCTGATTTTAATCCTCGGATGAGTGCAAGGGTGTCAACAACTCCTCCTCTTGCAGTATTAATAATAATTACTCCCTGTTTCATGGATTGGATTGCTTCATCATTGATTAAATGATGCGTTTGGGGCATGTACGGTACATGTAAACTGATGATGTCTGATTCTTTAAACAAGGTTGGCAAATCAACATACGTAAAAGAAAATTCTTTCTCAGCGCCTGCTCGTGGGTAAGGATCATACCCTAATACTTTCATTCCAAACCCATTTGCTATTTTTATTGCATTTATTCCAATTCTTCCTGTGCCAATGACACCGAACGTTTTTCCTTTTAAGTCACTCCCTCGTAATCCTTCCATAGAAAAATTAAATCGGGTTGTTTGCTCATACGCTTGGGGTATTTTTCGTAGGAGTGCTAGTAGTAATGCAAATGCATGTTCAGCAACCGTGTTTTCTCCATAACTGGGAACATTATACACTGCACATCCTTTTGCCTTTGCAGCTGCAAGGTCAATATGGTCGAAGCCTGTTGATCGTGTGGTAATAATTTTCAGTGCTGGCATTTGGTCAAGAAGCTGCGCAGTGACCTTCGAGTAAATAAAGACAGAAATTGCATCAGCAGTAGCAGCATGGTGCACAGTCGCTTCGCTGAGTTTTTCCTGTAAAAAGAGTACTTGATGTCTTTGGAGTTTTTGTTGGATATAGACTTGTTCCCATCCTTCTAATTCATAAAAGACGATTTTCATGGTTTTCCCTCCCTGGTATGGTGCTTTGGTCCTTTCTTTTTTTTCATACATCCCCTACACCAGCGCTGTTGGTGTGTAGTAGCAATTGTTACTACTTGAGCTATGGTTTTTTTTGGAACATGGTAATAATGGAGTCTTCCTTTTTTTTCTGCAAATACAAGGTTGCATTGGCTAAGTTCTGCTAAGGCATGGCTTATTTTACTTTGTTCTTGACAAAGGTGTTTGGCGATGGTCGTTACTGGAAGTGGCCCGTGTTCATAAAGGAGTAGAAGGATTTGTAATCGGAGTTCATTCCCAAGTTTTTCAAAAAAGAGGTGGTACTGGCAGGTATGGGCTGTTGCATGCGTACTCTTTTTTTTAGATTCTTGCATTTTTAGGCACTGTCTTTTGGTTTCTTTTAGGTGCTGTCCTTTGGCTAAGAGATGTGATTTGCTTGCAAATTAGGGTTTAATAGTCTCAATACCCTTTTTACGACTTTCTTACAAATATATGAAATTTTTTTCATATTTTAAGATTACTCCTTTATATATGTTTTGGTTAGGACTTTATGGGTTTAGCATTTGCTGCCCCTGTTGGTACTAGGCTAATAGCATTTTAACTTTTCTTTTTATGAATTCTAGAAATTCTAAACCCCTTAGGTTTAACAAAATGTGTCTACTTAGTGAAAGGTGTACTGGTGGATTACAATCGAAAACCCTTAAAAAAATCATCATCTTCTTCTAATTGCTCAACACTCTTATTAAGAAATTCAACAAGATAATCAACCGTTTCCTCAAAATGATTTCTTAATAATGAATTAGGGATTCGTAAGGTAAGATATCCTTTTTTGAAAGAATAATAGGGTCTCTTTAAATCAGCTAATGCATGTTTAGGGTCATAATTATGGTGTGCGCCATCAACCTCAATATTTACTTTGGCTATAGGAATTGCAATATCAATATGCTTATAACCATCATATTTCTCTAGTTCTGCAGGAACTCCTCGTTTTTTTAGTGCAGTGTATAATTTTTTAGCAAGTGGGGTTGCTTTCTCCTCACTTTGTGTTTGGCATTTTCTACATAATGCTTTATTATAGTTCTTTTTCGAATACGTAAATTCGGATTTTGTGATGTCATTTCCACATTCATTGCAATAATACTCCATAAATCAATTTTCGTTTTTTACATCCATATAAACTTTTGGTTAATAATCTAATTTATTTAGCTTCTAAGTATTTAGATTATTCTTTAACTTATTACAGTAATAGGGGTTATTCTAACCCCCATATCCTACCACCCTTTATGCTTGATTATTTTTTCTTTTTTTTCTTTATTTAAATAAATAACTTATAAATAGTTGTCCTACTTAGTATCATCACGTAGTATTTAGTACTTTCCTACGCAGAAACATTTATAAACCCTTAATTATTCCCAAGTGCAAGAAATACCCGTTAAACTACCTGCAAGAAGGGTACTCTTTGTACCAACTTCAATCATAGAAAACCTTTACCATCCCTGTTATGAACGTGGTTCTTGTCGTTCTAACAACGGTAAGGCTGTTTTTGCAGTGTAGGAGGGAAGGAGGCATGAACTCATGGAAAAGCAAGACATCATCGTTGTATTGCAAAAACTAGTAGCTGATTCTAAAAAACGCAACTTTATTCAAAGTATTGACCTTACGATTAATCTGAAGAATCTTAACCTTAAAAAGCCTGAAGAGCAAATTGATCTTTTTCAGACCCTTCCTTTCACTGTAGGAAAAAAAAGGACTGTTTGTGCAATCGTAGGTCCAGAATTGTATGAAGATGCAAAAAAAGTATGCGATTTTGTCATTCATAGTGATGACCTTGATAAATACAAAGAAAATGTTAGAAATGCTAAGAATCTTGCTCGAAAGTATGATTTCTTTATTGCTCAGGCAAATCTTATGACAAAAGTTGCAGCGGTTTTTGGTAAAACGTTAGGTCCAAAAGGCAAGATGCCAAACCCAAAAATTGGTGCAGTTGTACCTCCAAAAACCAATCTTACAGCGCTTGTTGATAAATTTCAAAAGACAGTGCGTCTTCTTGCCAAGACTAGTCCATTGGTACATGTGATGGTTGGAAGAGAAAACCAGCCTCTTGATGAAGTTGCTGAAAACATTCGCCAAATCTATGAAAATCTGATTCATCATTTACCGAAGGAGCGTCATAATATTAAGTCAGTTCAAGTAAAATTAACCATGGGAAAACCTTACAAGCTTGCAATCTAAGTTGCTAAATTATTGTGTTATATGTATTTTTAGGGTTTATTTTTTTATGGCGTTATATCCCTTTTTTATACGATTTGCATGTCGTATCATGATGAATTTCCTATAATGATGAAGTGTCGCGAGGAAAAAAAATGACTCCCACCCAAGAGCATAGGCATATCCCAGAAGAAAAAAAGCGTGTTGTAGAAGAGCTTAAAGCACTGATTAAGCAGTATACACTTGTAGGTATTGTGGACTTAGAGAACCTTCCTGCAAAGCAACTCCAAACCATGCGCGAGAAATTGCGGGGCAGGGTTCTTCTTAAAATGGCAAAAAAACGCCTTATTAAAATTGCACTAGAAGAATCTAAAAAAGACTTTCCACACATTGAAAAACTTTCCGAGCATCTTGAAGGCTTAAGTGCAGTGCTCTTTAGTAATGACAATCCTTTTACCCTGTACAAGTTCCTTGAAAAAAATAAGTCCCCAGCACCTGCTAAAGCAGGACAAAAAGCGCCAAAAGATATTGTTGTCAAAGCAGGCAAGACAAATTTTGCTCCGGGTCCGATCATTAGTGAACTTGGTAAATTTGGAATTAAAACATCAGTTGAGGGGGGAAAATTAGCAATTAAGGCTGATGTTACGGTTGCACATGAAGGGGATGTGATTTCACCTCAACTTGCCCAAATGCTCATGCGCTTAGGAATTGAGCCTATGGAAATGGGATTGCGTGTTACTGCTTTTTATGAGAAAGGCGATATCCTTACTAATGATGTGCTAAGCGTTGATGAAAGTAAATATCTTGCAGACCTTGCCCTTGCGCATCAGTACGCGCTGAATTTGGGAGTTGAAGCAGTCATCTTTGCAGATGCTACAACCCCCTTATTACTTGCAAAAGCTGTCCGCAATGCTCGACAGCTATCCATTGAATGCGTGTATCCAACCACGGATACGATTGGCGATCTTATGGCTAAAGCCCAAGGCATTGCCCAAGGATTAGCAATCAGTTTAAATGTCTAAATGGAGGAGAACACTATGGAATATATCTATACTGCATTGCTTTTGCATAAAGCTGGAAAAGCAATTGATGAAGCGTCAGTAAAAAAGGTTCTTGAAGCTGCTGGGATTACTCCTGATGACGGAAAAGTAAAAGCACTCATTGCTGCACTCTCAGGCGTTAATATTGAGGAAGCAATACAAAAAGCTGCTGCGGTGGCAGCAGTTCCTGTAGCAGCAGCACCAGCTTCAGGAGCAGAAAAGAAAGAAGAAAAGAAAGTTGAGAAGAAAGAAGAAAAAGTTGATGAAACAGCAGCTGCAGCTGGACTTGGTGCATTATTTGGATAAAGCTTTCCTAACCAACCTTTTGCACCATTTTTTATTTTATTTTTTGCTTTTTTGTTGTTTTTTCAATGTGTTATTTTTTCAATGAACAGCAAGATAATCACTTCCTATTCCTTGAAATTCCTTCCTCTCCTTGTGAGTACCAGTATTGGTACTTATACTTTTTTTACTCTCTTGTTTTTTATTGGAGAACTCCTATCGTTTAAGTGAAACAGTAATTGTGAGTACCTCGTGGCAGAGCAAAAGGATGTATTGTCAAATGCCTCATCTGTTCCAAAGCAGGAGGCTGAACAGCAAAATGAACGAGACGATATTTTAGCTTCTTCTACTGCTAACCCTCTTCTTGATCCAACAGCAGCGTTGGCTAGCTTACAGCACCAAGCGCATGAAAAAAAAGCTGAATTAAACTCACTCTTAGAGCTTCGAAAATCATTACTTCAAGAAATGCATGATTTAAAGGAATCTATTATTTCTGGAAAGACAAAAAACAGAGAAAATCGCCAGCAGATGAAGCAGTCTATTGAACAGCACAAGCAAAAATCAATTGCATTACGCTCACTTAATGAAAAAATTACCCATGCAATAGAAGAGCTAAAAAAGCACGAGCCTCAAAAACAGCAAAAACATGAGGGAATGAGTCTTCAGCAGTTGGCGCGGCAAATCGAGCATTATGAGCGTGTGATTGAAACTGAAGCTGTGCCCTTTGACAAAGAGCAAAAAATTATGGAAAAAATCAAGGAGCTTAAAAAAGCGATGCAAGGGATAGAAGCGTCATTGGCAGTACACAAAGAGTATAAATCCCTAATTTCTACACTTCATACCCTTAAGCAAGAGCGCAAAGAGCTGTATAAGCAAACACATGCCTTAGCAAAAGAGATTGACAACCTTAAACTGCAAATTGAGCAAACGTCTGAGCAAATTACCCGTGCTGAAGAGAAAGAAAAAGTTGTTAAGCAATCATTGGATGAGCTTTCTCAAAAAATTACTGCTGTTAAAGATTCTATGCAAACCACGATCCATGATTTAAACCACCTTAAAGCCCAAACCAAGCAGATACGAAAAAAAGAACAAGAAAAAGAACAGGAAAAGCTTACCCTTAGTTTAAAAGAAAAAATTGCAGCAGTCAATGAAAAAATTAAGAAAGGGGAAAAATTAACCACTGAAGATTTTCTTTTATTGCAAAATGCTGAAAAAAACCATCACCATCCTTATTGATACTAATGCGCTTATGGCAATTTTTCAAGAGCGTTTTGATCTTTTTTCAGCTCTTGAGCAAGCTTTCCCTTATCCAACAACACTGGCAGTATTGTCAGGAACGCTTACTGAATTGCAACAGCTTGCATCATTGGGTAAAACAAAGGATGCTAAGGCTGCAAAACTCAGTTTGCAGCTTCTTGAAGCAAAACATTTAAAAATTATTCCTCATCCCCAAGACATGTCTGTTGATGATGCGCTCGTTGCGTATGCAAGCCCTACAACAATTATCCTTACCCAGGATAGAATTTTACAAAAGCGTCTTAAGCAAAAACCAGCTCCTTACCTGGTTATCCGCAAAAAAAAATATGTGGAGTTGATTGGTCATGTTTTATAAATTAACCATGGAAGATTATGTTCGTGTACCCCCTAACCTTTTTGAATTAGATACTAAAGTAGCACTTTTAAAACGTCTTTCACAGCATTTTGAGGGCCATATTGACAAAGAATACGGTGTGGTCATTGATGTAGATGCCATTACTGCTGTTGCCCAAGGGGTTATTATTCCTGGTGATGGTGCAGTTTACTATAAAACAACATTTACGCTTCTTGTCTTTAAACCAGAAATGCAGGAAGTTGTTCTTGGCAAAATCCGCGATATTGCAGATTTTGGAGCATTTTTGTCTATGGGTACATTGGATGGCATGATTCACATTTCCCAAACCATGGACGATTTTGTCACCTTTGGCAAAGAAAAGGCTTTACTTGGAAAAGATTCAAAACAGACCTTGAAAGTTGGTGATGTCTGTAAAGCAAAAATCATCGCTATTAGTTTTAAAGAGATCACAAACCCAAGAATTGGACTAACTATGCGCTCTAAGGGATTAGGGAAATTAGAGTGGCTTGAAGAAAAAGCAAAAGAAAAAGCTGCATAAAACGCTTTGCTTTTCAATCCCTAATATTGTACGACATCGTATGAGGGTTGGTTTTCAATGCTAAAAAAGAAAATATGCAAAAAATGCCATTATGTCTATGAACTTGAAAAATGTCCCCAATGTGGAAGTGATAGTTTTGCAACAACAGCAAAAGGCAGAGTCTATATTTTTGACACTAAAAAATCAGAAGTCGGAAAAAAAATGGGAATTACCCTTAAAGGAGAGTATGCTATTAAATTATAACCTTACGCTGTTGGTGAGTGCTGATTATGCGCTCTTCCCCTTCCTTTTTTCCTCTTCCATGATGATATAACGATTATCATGATGCATCGTATTGGTTATGACAAAAAAGGTGACACTATGGAAATAACAATACTTCAAAAATCAGAACAGCCTGCTATGAAACGTGTTCAGTATGTTCTCCAAATTGCTTATGAGGGGGTAGTTCCATCAAGAAAAACTCTCCAGCAAGCAGTAGCAAAAAAATTGCAGGCAGCCGAATCCCTTATCATTATCCAAGAAATTAAACCGATATTTGGAAAACAAATGGTTTCTTGTCTTTGTTATGCCTATTCCGATGTTGCTGCAATGCAAAACGTTGTTTTTGCCTATATTAAAAAGCGTCACGAATCCAAAGCAGAGAAAAAAGAGTAATGGTGAACAGTAA
>JAWAQC010000022.1:0-8132 GCA_038894115.1 Candidatus Woesearchaeota archaeon
ATAGGTCCCCGGATGGGGCAGGTCCCCCTGTTGCATTGCAAGGCAAGAACTCCAGTCGCTCTTAAAGATGCTGGCTGCAAAAGACAAAGGAAGAATACCTTCAAAACACAAACACGTCAAAACACAGAATCATTAAGTTCAATTACCATGGAATCAACACCCCCTATGCAAAATCCTGCACCTCTGCAAATCTATGCCTGTGGAGGAAGCAGCTGTAAATCGCTTGAAGGACAACTCATTCTCAAAAAATTGCGGGAACTTGTTGCAAGCAAAGGACTAGGAATTACTGTAAAAATGACTGGATGCCATGGGTTTTGCGAAAAAGGCCCGCTAGTAATGATTATGCCAGACGAGATTTTGTATACCCATGTGCACGTTAGCGATTGCGAAGAAATCATTGCAAGCATCGAAAACAATACGATTGTGGAGCGCTTGCTCTTTAGGCAAAAACAATCATCCAACCTTGGACCTGCAGGCAATGCAAGCAAGCATAGCAATGCGCAAGGAAGCCAAACCCTAAGCACAAGCAGTAGCACCAGCACTGATGCAACGAGCAATTCTGAGATTTTTGTTCCTGTTGCCAGTGCAAAAGACATTGATTTTTACAAATACCAGACAAGAATCCTGCTCAAGCGCTGCGGCCGCTGCGATCCTTATAGCATCAAAGAATACATTGAACTGCAAGGCTATGCAGGGCTGCGCAATGCCCTGCAAATGAGCCCTGAAGATGTGATTAACATTGTCAATGAATCAGGGCTTCGGGGCAGAGGTGGGGCAGGGTTTCCCACTGGACTCAAATGGTCGTTTCTTGCAAAAGCCAAAGGAGAAAAAATTATTGTTGCCAATGCTGACGAAGGCGATCCTGGCTCGTTCATGGACAGGACCTTAATGGAAGGAGACCCGTTTAGCCTTCTTGAAGGCATGACCATTGCTGCTTATGCAGTGGGCGCTGCCAAAGGTTATATCTATGTTCGCGCAGAATATCCTGAATCAGTTAAAACCCTGCAGCACGCAATTCAAGAAGCGACCTTGCACGGATTTTTAGGCGACAATATTGCAGGAAAACAAGGATTTAGCTTTACCCTTGAACTGCGTCTTGGAGCAGGTGCATTTGTCTGCGGCGAAGAAACAGCACTGATGAATTCTATTGAAGGCAAACGAGGAATGCCCAGGCCAAAGCCTCCATTTCCTGCCCAGGCAGGATTATGGCAAAAACCAACCAATATTAATAATGTCAAAAGCTATGCAGCGGTTTCCCACATTTTACGCGAGGGAGCGCATTGGTTTAGGCAATACGGAACAGAAAAAAGCCCGGGCACTGCAGTGCTTTCCCTAACAGGCAAGGTCAACTACACTGGAATTGTTGAAGTGCCGATGGGCACACCCTTAAAAGAAATCATCTATAAAATCGGCGGCGGAGTCAAAGAAGGCAGAACACTCAAAGCTGTGCTTACTGGCGGTCCTTCAGGCGGAGCAATTCCAGCAACAATGCTGGATTTAGGCATTGACTATGAATCTTTAACCAATGCAGGCAGTATTATGGGCTCAGGCGGAGTGTTGGTGCTTGACGACCAGGATTCCATGGTAGAGGTTGCAGACTTTTTCATCCAGTTTTGCATGGACGAATCCTGCGGAAAATGCACGCCCTGCAGGGAAGGCAATGTGCGCATTCACGAGCTATTGCAAAAAATTCGCAACAGGCAGGCAACTGCTGCAGACTTGCAGGAGCTCCAGGAACTTGCTGACTATATTAAAGATGCATCACTTTGCGGGCTTGGCCAGACAGCGCCTAATCCTACGTTAACGACGCTTCGCTATTTTAGAAATGAATACGAAGCATTGCTAATAGAGCAAACCCCTACGCAATCCCCAGGACCAACAGCTGCAAAAACACCAGGAACTACATCCGCTCAAATGCCTGGATCTATAACAGGACAAACGTTGGCATCAACAAACAAAAAAAGAACCACAGAAAGCAGCAGTGCAAAAACAGGCAGTGCAAAAACCGCAGAAACCAGCCCTAAAATAACTGCTGCAATGCAAACGAGAAGCAACACTGCTGGCAATGCAGACACAATGCCAAGCTTCAAATACTATTTTATCACCCAACAATGCATCGGGTGTCATCGTTGCGCAGCAAACTGCCCAATGCACGCAATCACAGGGGAGAAAAAACAGCGCCATACGATCCACGACGACCTATGTGTGGGATGCGGACTATGCTACCAGCAATGCCCTGTGCAGGCAATTATCTATAATCAAGAACAGTTAGAGCATGACCAAAAACCCCTTCCATAAACTCATGGAGCTACCCTCCTTTTCCTTGAAAATTACTTGTCCTCAAAATTACCCTTAAAAAGACCTCAAAAAGAAACAGAACATAAGCAAAAAAGAAAGAAAAGAGTAATAACAACTGCAAAAAGAATAACAGCAAAAAGAGAAATAATAACAAAAAACAAAAGGAAGACCCATGGCAGAACCAACCCTAGCAAATGCAGGGAGTAACCAATCCCCAGCAATGATTACCATTACTGTCAATAATAAACAATTTACAGTTCCAGGCCAAAACACAGTGCTTGCAACCTTGAGAAGGTTGGGGTTTGAAATTCCAACACTATGCCACCTTGACGGCATTGGCTCGCCTGGAGCATGCAGGATGTGCCTGGTTGAAATTGAAGGGATGCGCAATTTGCAGGCTGCATGCACTGCACCGGTTACTGAGGGCATGAAACTTTATACCAATTCTCTTCGGGTGCAAAAGGCACGAAAACTAAGCCTTGAGCTGCTAATTGCAAACCATCCTGACTGCTTAACCTGCCAAAAAAACGGGAACTGCGATTTGCAAAAACTTGCAGAACAATACGGAATTAAAGAGCGCAGGTTCAAGCAAATTAAGCAAGAGCCTACCGACAGCAGTGCTCCCTCTTACTTGCGCGATAATACCAAATGCATCCTTTGTGAGCGATGCGTTGCAATTTGCCAAAAACACCAAGGCATTAATGCCATAACCTTTATTGGCAGGGGCAACACGGTCAAGATTGGACATGCATTTAGCGCTGCCATCAATGACTCAGTTTGCATTCAATGCGGGCAGTGTGTTGTGCATTGCCCAACAGGGGCTTTAGTTGAGCATGAGCAAATTGAAGAGGTTATTACAGCATTAAACAACAAAGAAAAGATGGTCATTGTACAGACTGCTCCTTCTGTGCAAAGCGCTATTGGCGAAGCATTTGGGCTTGCTCCTGGAACACCAGCAAAGGGCAAACTGGTAGCTGCACTTAAAAAAATAGGGTTTGCAAAAGTAATTGACACTGCATTTGGCGCAGACCTGACGATTATGGAGGAAGGCACTGAATTGCTTGGCAGAATTCAAAAGTACATCAAAGGCGAGAGCGTGCCGCTGCCGCAACTGACCTCCTGCTGTCCTGGCTGGGTCAATTATGTTGAAAAAGAAGCCCCCTATTTGTTTGCGCATCTTTCCACTGCAAAAAGCCCCCATATGATGCTGGGAGCAATCATTAAAGCCTACTATGCAAAACAGTATGGCGTTGCAAAAGAAAAGATTGTGATGGTTTCAATTATGCCTTGCACTGCAAAAAAATATGAAGCAAAACGACCTGAGATGCAAAATGACAATGTGCGCGATGTTGACTATGTGCTCACCACCCGGGAGCTTGCAAAACTCATCAAACGCTACGGCATCAACTTTGCCTCACTTGCAGATGAAGAGTATGACGATGTCAGCGGCACAGGCGCAGGCGATATTTTTGGCGTCACTGGTGGAGTTATGGAAGCAGCGCTTCGCACTGCCTATGAAAAAGCAACAGGCAAAGCCTTGACCTGCCTTGAATTTCACCAAATCAGGGGGCTTGCAGGAGTCAAAGAAGGCAAGATTATTATTAACGAGGTGGAAATCAAGTTTGCTGTGGTCTCAGGGCTTGCCAATGCACTGCCATTACTAGAAGCTATCAAAACCAAAACATCGCCCTACCATTTTATTGAAGTGATGGCCTGCCCTGGAGGCTGCATTAATGGAGGAGGACAACCGTTGCATCCCCAAACCTCAATGCTGGAATTTAGTACCATTTTGCAAAAACGCATGGAAGCCTTATACCAAGTTGATAAAAACAAGTCAGTGAGAAAAAGCTATGAAAATCCTCATATTATCCAGCTCTACAAAGATTTTTTAGGTGCTCCACTTTCTGAAAAAGCACATAAGTATTTGCATACGCATTATGTCCAGCGTCCGGTAAGTTTGTCTGCGCCAAACGAATAAACGAATAATAGCCCTAACAAACAGATTCATAAAAAACAGCAGACAAGAAAACACATAATCCAAGAACACAAAAAACAAAAAAGCCAAAAACAAAAGAGAACGACGCGAGCAAAAAAATCTTAAAAAAATCTTAAAAAAATGCACGGGGATCAGTGTTTTGCTGTGCAGCAGCAATAATAGTTTGTGGTGTTGCATAATAAATTTTCATGATTTTTCCAACAGCATCAACATCTTTGATCCGATGGGCCAACAACCAGGATAAAATCATTTCTTTGTCCTTTAAGTCCTGCTTGATTTCTTCAGGCGTCATACCAGTATGCAAGTTAAGGTCCTGCACAACCCTAATGCTTTCATTGATTTTCTCAAACGTATCGGTGCGCGGCCTCCAACGATAGAGGTAATTAAACTGCACCCCGCTATCTTCGCCTTCTGCAGAAAGCACTTCTGCAATTTCCAGGGTTTTGCGCATTCCCCGCCTTCTATCGCGATATTGAATAATGATTAAATGCAATGCTCCAAGCTCAGTTTTGGGAATCTGAATCGGAGGCTCAAGCAGCCGACGCTCAACCTGCTCGACTGTGTCTGCGTGCATAGTCGCATACACTGAATGGCCAGTGTGCATAGTCTCAAACAAAGTTTCTGCCTGCTCTTTTCTTCTGATTTCTCCAACCACGATCCGGTCAGGACGCATACGAAGGGAAGCAACCATCAAATCCAGCATCGTAATTTCTCCCTTGCCTTCAGGATTAGCTTTTCTGGTTGTCATAGGCACCCAATTCCAGTGCAAATCTTTTGGCAAGAACAATTCCCTGGTATCTTCAATAGAAAGCACCCGCTGTTTTGGCGGAATCATCGCAACAACACTGTTAAGCATACTGGTTTTACCTGACGCCGTTCCACCTGCAACAATAATGTTTAGCTCGTATTGCATGGCAAGCCACAGCAATGCAGCCATTTCCACAGACAAGGTATTGACTGCGGGGTCAATCATGGTAACAATGCTCCAGGGATTTCTGGAAAATCTGCGAATCGTGATGGTGTTGCCAAGGCTTGAGACTGGAAACAAGGTTGCTGCAACGCGGTCTCCTGTTGTTAAATGCGCATCCATGATAGGGTTAAGGGAATTAATTTCCCTGCCGATATTGCGGCCAATGCGCGAGGCAAAATTATAAATTTCTTCTTCGTGTTCCATGCGCAAACTGGTTTTGACCCAGCCAAAGCGCTTATGATAGACACAAACAGGAGCATGCGAACCATTGATTGCTATTTCTTCCACCCAATTATCAGCCATGATGATTTCCATCTCGCCTAATCCATACATGGTATGGAGCATAGTGCCAACCAGCACATCAAGAAAATCATCATTAACCTGAGGCAATTTTTTTGCAAACAATCCTTTGGCATAGACAAAAAACCGTTCGATGAGCGCTTCTTTTTTCTTTTTGTCAGTGAGCTCCTCAAGCTCAACAGAAAAGTCCTCTGAAATTTTGCTGATGAGCTCTTCCATTAATGCCTTAGTGCCTTCACCAATTTGGGGGACAATAATCTGGTAAAATGGAATATCTTTTGACTTTGTTCCCCAAATCATAATGCGGGCTACGACATGGTCAGAGCTGACCATATAGCTGTCAAGCAATTCTTTGTCAGCAGGCAACACAATACCTTGCTTGGGCTGGCTTGCGGCTGCATTGTAGGTAATGCGCACATCCGAGAAAATGTTAAAGGGATAATAGAGCTTCACATAGTTATGACGCTCAAGAATCCCCAGCCAATATTCAAGCAAGAGGGGGTCAAGGCGAAGCTGCTGGGAAAGTTTCTTGAAGGTAATTTCCTGCTGGGCTTTAATGGTGTCCAGCACCGTATCAAGAATGGTAGTAATGTAGGTTGCCTGCTCGGTTTGGATAACTTTGTGGCTGGATTCAAAGCCTTGCATTGCGCCAGATTGCTGGTCTTGGCTTTGCTCTTGGCGATAGAGCACTCTGTCATAACTGGTTGCAATTTTTTCCCGCAAGCCTGATTGTTGTGTTGCTTGGGCAGTGTGATCGATAGTATATACAACTGGGTTTGGCCGCTGGGCAGCAGATTGCATCGGATTTTGCAGCTGCTGCTGTTGCTGGAGAATGGTTTGCTGCTGGGCATTTGCTTGCAATGCTCCTCCAGATGAAGCCAACCCTGGTGAAGCCATTCCTGACAATGCCACTTTTTGTGATGGTTTAGGCATTGCTTGCTCTGCTGTTTTTTCTTTGATTTTTGTAATAAATCCCATGGATTCACCACATCGGTTTTGGTTTGGTCTGCCAGTATCAATTAACCTTGTTTTTGTTGCTGCCTAAGGCACTGACTTACGTATGGCAGTTGCATACGGCACGTTTGCACCCTAAACCATAAACAGACTGCCAACAAATAGACCTCTTTCTTATAGACCTCTTTCTTTGAATCTAGGCTAATGACTTAAATACAATGGATTGGTCTGCATTACACAACTCCTCCAAAGATAACAGAGAACCTACTCTTCGGTATATAAGATACGCTTGAGGTCTGGTTTTTCTGTCTTGAAGGAGAAGATGTCAAAATACTCTTTTAATGCTGCCTGCAAGTTTTGCGCATCACGGAGCAGTTCTTGCCTGCGCATATCAAAATCTTTTCGAAACATCCGATTGACATAGATTTCAAGAAAATGCTTCAAAAGCCAATGGTTTCTCCATTCTTTATTGTAATCATACACCAGATACCACCAAGTTTTAATTTCCACAGTGCCTTTTTGAGTTTTGATTTTTGCTCCCTGGTATTGAATTTCAATGTTTTTAATGCCGACAATGCGCATTTCAATAACACATTGTCTTCTGATAAATGGTCCGCCAAAGGGCTCTTTGGAGAAATTCCATAAAATCAAGTACATCTGCTCTCCTCCGCCCCTGCGCTCATAGTAAAAATCTTCTGGGAATTCTTTTTCATCACCGCAATATTCTTCTTCAACAAACCACTCGTGCATCACAGTGTATAAATGCTTGATATTAACAACATCGGTGGCTTTGATTCTAAAATAAAACGGATACATAAACACTTTTCTGTCTAATGGATCCTTGACATTTTGTGCAACTTTCATGACCTAACCACCGAAAACATAACGAAATGCATACAATGACAAGTAATAAACAAACCTTCCTAACACTACATAAGCCAAAAAATAACAAATAAGATATACTGATATTGTAATATATAAATCTTTTGTATTTTTCGGAAAAGGCAAAAAAGTTAAGGTTTTGAGGGTTTTAAATATCTTGAATACGTTCAATTAAAAATACCACAAGAAAAAAAAAGACTACAAAAGAACAAAAAAGCGTAAAAAGAAGAAGCATAAAAAGAAGGGTAAAAAACAAAAATAAAAAGAAGAGGTAAAAAAACCAAAAGTTTGGAAAACACAAGAAAGAAAACCTTGAAAAAGAAAAAAATGCTGTGGTAAAAGATTAAAAAAGGTAAGAGGTAAAGATAAACGGGTAAAAGTTAATTGGTAAAAAAGCAGAACAAAGCTTATGCCATTGCTTTAAGCCTTCTAATGCGCTCTTTGGTTGAAGGATGGGTGCTTAGCAAATTGCTGAAAAACTCTTTTTTGAAAGGATTGACAATAAACAGCGATGCTGTGGCAGTTGTGCCTTCTTTCATTGGCTTTGCTTTTACTCCTTCTTCAAGCTTTTCAAGCGCACTAATGAGGCCAAAAGGAGATTTAAGAATCATTGCTGCTTTTGCATCTGCAAGGTATTCGCGCGAGCGCGACAATGCAAGCTGCAAGAGCATTGCTGCAATTGGCACCACAATGATAAGGATAAGCAGCTGAAGCCACTTAGCCCCATCATCA
>JAWAQC010000023.1:0-7942 GCA_038894115.1 Candidatus Woesearchaeota archaeon
AGCTTTTTTCTTCTATTGATTTTCTATGGCAAGGATTTGGTATTCAGTTCAGGGCGATGGTTTTGGCCATGCATTGCGAAGCAGTATTGTCCTAGATTACCTTATAAAGCACCATACAGTTGTAATTACCGCAGCAGGAAGAGCGTATCCTTATCTTAAGAAAAAATTTCCTACCAATACCTTTTTTTTAGAAGGGGTTACTTTTGTTTATAAAAATAATGCTATTAGTTATCCTGCAACACTCATGCATTTTTTTTCAGGCCGCATTCAAGGAAGCAAAAAAAATCATGTCCTTATCAAAACACTATTAAAAAAATATCAGCCAACCCTTGTTGTTTCAGATTTTGAGCCGTATGCGTGTTACTATGCAAAATATCATCGCCTTCCTTGCATTGCCCTAGACAATGTTCATTTGCTGGTAAACACGGTCCTTGAGATACCAAGAACCAAGAAGATGCGTGCATTTTTTGCAAAAGCATTCATTAGGATGTTATTTCCTAAAGCCACCCATTATTTAATTCCCACTTTTTATCCCCTTCCTGTCTCCAATCAAACAACCACCTTGCTTCCTGCATTTGTTAGGCAAAGTCTTTCTTCGTACAAGGTTACCAACAACGATTATCTGTTAGTGTATCAGACAACACCAACCAATACAGCACTTCTTGATGTCCTTTTTTCGTTTCCTGCAACCTTTAAAATTTATGGAATGAAGCAAAAAGGAAAAAAAGCTAATTGCTTTTTTTATGGGTTTGACGAGCACCAGTTTCTTGCTCATCTTGCAGGATGCAAAGCAGTGATTGTCAATGGCGGATTTAACGTGATTGCCGAAGCATTCTATTATCAAAAACCAGTGCTAGCTGTTCCTATTAAAAACCAGTTTGAGCAGTGGTATAATGGGTATTTACTAAAAAAAGCCGGGTATGGGGATGTTGTTGAAACGCTTTCTGCACCCCAACTTGCCAATTTTCTTAGTGCTTATGACCAGTATGCCAAAGTACTTTCAGCCTACAAGAAGCCATCGCTACCAGCTGTTTATCGCACCATAGAAACAGTCATCCGCAACTATGCATAATGTTTCTGTTGTTCTGTTCGTTTTTTCTTTATTGTTTCTTTTGGTTTTATAGTTCTTGCAGTATATTCCTCGTTTTTTTATAGCTGTGTATTATTATGGTTCGTTTTTTTTCCACCGATTATACTGCTCTTTTTTAAAGAATTCTGGAAGGTTGGTAATATAGATGACCATATTGAGCATCCAAAATGGGAAGATAAAAAACAATGCAAGTGCATGCCAGATATCAATTTTTTTATCAAACGTAAGAATTGCAAAAAGGTAGAGTGGATAGGTTAATGCAGTAGCACAAATCCCAAGCACTGCTAGCGCCGTTAATGGGCTAGCACCAGTAAAGACGTGGTATGCCCATTTGAAATATCCCACAAACGAAAACCATTCAAAAAAAAATTTTGCAACAGCAAGATTAAAATACATTCCTTTTGCAAAAAAGTAGGCATAATACCCAGAAAGGATTTGATAAATGGTAATGACTCCCATGACAACGCCTTGGATGTAGGTAAAAATCAGCAAAGGTAAGGTATAAAGGTCAATTGCACGCTTCTTGAGCTGCACATGTTTTTTAAAAACAAAGAGCATACCTTTTGCAAACCGTATTCGCTGTCTAAAAAATCCTTTTCGATCAGCAGGAATTACGGTGTGGCTTCGTGCTTTGTGGTTAAAGCCTATTTGGTATCCAGCACGAATCAGCCGAATGGTAACATCAACATCTTCAGAATATCCTTGGGTACTAAATCCGCCAATTGCAAGCAATGCGTCCTTACGATACACACTTAATGGGCCAGGCGTTGTGATATTGGCATTGATTTTCGAGAAAATCATTCGAATCATCGAATTGTACAGTTGTTCAATATGTGCCCAAATGCAAACTCCTTGTTTTCTGTTTTTTACCAGCACAGCGCCTGTTGCAGCAGCAATGTTTTTTTTGCTCACTTCTTGCTGCAAGAGCACTAATGCGTCCTTTTCTATGACACTATCAGCATCAACGACAGCAACAAGTTCTCCTGTAGCATGTTGTAGGGCATAATTTAATGCAGCAGATTTTCCAATATGGGTTGTTTGTAAAACAAGCACTCCTTTTTTTTTGTACTGCGCAGCAATATTTCCTGTGTTGTCAATACTTCCGTCATTAATGACAATAATTTGTTTTTTTCCTTTCCAGGAAGCAGCAAGCACAGCATCAAGACATTCTGCTAAATGGTTTTCTTCGTTGCGTGCAGGAATCAGCACGCTAATGCTGGTAAAGTGTTTCTCTTTTTTTTCTTGTTTTCTTGGAAGAAAAAGCAAGGTGTAATAGGAAAGCACTACCAGAAAAAAAAGAGCAGTAATGACTAACGAAATCTCTTCAATCATTTTTTCTTCTCATCATTGCTTTTGCTTGCTCTCTGGGTTTTACCCTCTTCACGCTTTTTTTCAATGCACTCCTACTTTATGATAGCTTGGTTCGCAGTTTTTGGAGTGCAAAACCAATGTAATTTTTTGTTCAGTACTGCCTTGATAAATGCAATGCTGTTGGCAAGGGCAAGAACAAGACCTACGGTAAATGCTGTAACAACCAAATATTTAATCTCATGGTGCAACTTATGTTTAACAAGGGTATATATGCCCATGATTAAAAATCCAGCTGTAATGAAAAATCGTACTGCAAACACAACAACATCTTTGATGTTAAACAATGCAGGGTCACCTAAAAACCACCCTGCCCATCCAAAAAATGTCATTGCAATGACAAACGGTGCAATACTGTTTCCCATGGTAATATAAAGGATCATCAAGCGCTGCTTAAGGGAAAATCCTTTTTGCAGAAGTATTGTTTTTGCATTGTCAAAAAAGACTCTTGCATTACCGTAACACCAGCGCATTTGCTGTTTGATAAAGCTTTCAAAGGTATCAGGAACTTCACTGGGTGTTTCAAGCTCAAGATACACTGATTTGTATCCTTTAGCAAGAATTCTAACACTTAGCTCTGAATCTTCAGTGATGCTGTTGGTGTTCCAGCCGCCCACTTCTTCAAATGCGCTTCTTCGTATTGCTCCAGCAGTCCCACAAAAAAACACTGTGTTAATCCTGTTATTTAACGGCATAATAATCGTATGATACGTCATGAGCAGGTATGCTGCAAATCGGGTAATCCAATTCGTGTCCTTGTTATAAATCCCTTGGCGTGTTTGTACAATCGCTACCTTAGGGTCAGAGAATGGCTTTACTACTTCTTTTAGAAAATCTTTTTGGGGGATCCAATCTGCATCAAAAATAACAATGATATCGCCTTTTGTTTGGCTCATTGCATTTTTTAATGCACCAGGTTTAAACCCTTCCCGGTTTTCCCGGTGGATGTATTTGATAAACCCAGGATGTGCATCTGCATAGGACTTGAGCAGTTTTTTGGTTTCTTCATGGGTACTGTCATCAACAATAATGATTTCATATTTGTCTTTTGGGTAATCAAAATCAATGCACTGTTTAATACATCGCTCTGCTATTGGATCGTTATATGAAGGAATTTGAACGCTCACAAACGGAAAATCTTTTAATGGTTTAAAGGTCTGTTTCCGTTTTGGTAAAAGCATAGTAAGAAGTGTTAATAGTAAAAAAAGAACAGAGAAAAAAATAATCGGAAGCAGGGTAAGGTTATAAAGCCAGAGGGTTGTTTGTTGTAAGCTCATGCTTCTATTGCCTCATTTTTGTATTTTCCTATTGTTGATTCCTTTTCTTTTTCCTTTTTTAGTGATTTTTTTGACTATATAAGTGTTTTTATTTTGTTTAGGTACCTCTTGCGAATCGTTATTTTTTGTAGGGTTAAGAAGTTTGTCTTTCTGTCTTTCATGTCAATCGTTTTTATTTGCCGATTTGGATTTGGTATTCTTTAATGGTGCGTTTAAACCGTGTCATGCTGGGAATGCCTTCAAGGATAGTGTTGTCTTTTCCTTTAAATCCAATATAAAATCGTGGTGATAAGCCTATCATTCCAAAATTATCAACTTCAGAAATTTCTTCTAGCAAAAATCTATTTTCGTTAGTTGCCATGCAGGTTACAAATACATCGGGAAGTTTTAGTTCTTCTTGAAGCAGTGAAGTATTTATACTGTTAGTTTTTCGAAGTATTGCAAATGCTTGGTAATATGCCTCTGGCTTTACTTGCAACACACAGGTTAGTGCACGTGCAGCTTGGTAGGCTTGATTATTTTGGTTTTTATCTTCCATCGTGATATGATTCTTATGTAAAAATCGAACAATTCCTGGTTTTATGAGTTCATTCTCTACAACTGGAAAATAAGATTCAAAAAAATAGTTGGTCGTTGCTGATAGTGGTTCTGCATACATAATGATAGTGATTGGAGCATTTGGATCGCCATACCATGCTCGGTCACGGACACTTGGTTGGCCAACAATGTAAAAATCATATAAGTATCCTAGTTCTTGCTCTTGGACTTTTTCTTTAACAATTGGTTTTTTTTGATACTCTGTTTTTTGGTATCCCCAGGATACAAGGAAAAAATAGAGAAGTATTGCTGTTATCAGGAGGATCAAAATTCTTTTTCCTTTCATTCCTTTTGCAGGTTGGATGGTTGTTTGGTTTCCCATACTTTTTTTACCTTACGATTATTGGGGTTTGATTACTGTTGCGTTTTCTTTTTGTTCAAGCGCTTGCAATAGTTCGTTTGCTTCATATACACTATTTTTAAATAGATGGTCATTGAGAATCAGGACAGGAAGATCTTCTTCTTGGAGTTGATAATATTCTTTAAGGTAGGCAACGATGGTATTTGTTGAACTAAAATCAATCGTCACAATCATGATTTCTTTATTTGAGGCAAGGTGTTTCAGCTTATCTAATGCTTCGCCTTGCCTAATACACTCCTTACAACGAGCTGAATAAAAGTAGATGCCTTGGATCATGTCTGTTTTGCAAAGGTTATACCGTTTTTTTGCAATAATCCAGGTCCGTAAAGAAAGGTCAATATATTGTTGTTTGAGCATTTGGTATTCAGTAGAAAGCGTTTCTTGCTGTTCATATGCCTCCAATCGCTCGGGAAGGCGCTGCCAGTAGTATTGCAGTTTTTCTATCAGGGTTTGAAGTGCATGGGTAGAATAGGCGCATTGCTCTTTGGGATCAAGCACGTCAAGAAACGCTTGTTCTATTTGAATGCTTTCAAATTCATCCCTGAGCAGGTGGATGTTTTGTTGCAAGTATTGGATTGTTTCTTGCGTTTCTTCCTTAATTGCTGCCACTTCTTTTTTTGTCTGATTTTTAAGTACATTCATATTGTTTTCAGTTTCTTGCTTAAGAAGCTTGTTTGCATAAAGCCCACTCAGTACTCCAGCAATATAGAGCAGCAGTGAGAGGACTATTGCTATTGCAATAATCGTGCTTTTCCGTAAAGGTTTTTTGGTGTTAGTCACGGTGCTTGATAGAATTTTTTATTGTCTCAGCTTGGGGTGTTGTCGTGACACCGATACTTAATAAAAACAAACACCACACGAGCAATCCTCCCGTAATCGTAGGGATCCATCCAAAAAGCAGTAGAGGAGTAAGACTGTAAAAAATAATTTTTAAAAAATCATAAAACTTTCCTTTTTTGAACCCAATCCGTAAGAGCAGGCTTGCAGCTAAAATCATAAACGTGCCAAGAAACAAATATAAAAAAATGATTGAGGTAGACCTGCCAACCATGTAATTAATCATTGGCCAAAGCTCAATTTCTATGGTCATCGCATAATACAAGTACGCTGCTTTTCCAAGTGCATATACAAAGCTGACAATGCCAGCAAAAATTGCCATCTGAAGAAGAGCAATGAGGTAATCACTGAGGACTTCTTCAAACGTTCTGGTATACAATTGCTCAAAGGATTGTTTTGGCTCTTTGAGAATTGCAAGTAATCGCAGTATTCGCGCTTTTGTTTGTTTAACCATACAACCCCCTCATTTGTTTTTTCCCATGAAATGTTTTTGGAAAGAACTCCTACCTTCCTTTTTCTTTTACAACATCTTCTTTTACAACACCATTGCAAAAGAAAGGTAAAACGTTCCTTGATTTTTAAATCTTTCGTGGATTTTGCTCTTCGCTTTTGTATTTCTTTTTGTATTTTTTGGCGGCACTTCCTTCATGATACCTTACGTGCCATAGTAAATATTATCTTTGTTCATAATAATTTTGGTCTTAACTTTTGCTCCGATTTTCAGGTTTGATCGTCGGATGACCAATGAGCGCTCTTTGGTTGCTGCAAGGTATTCTCCAGGAAATCGTCCTGGTGCTTTGATCGTTGCTTCGATGATTTGTCCGACTCGATAAGGTTTGCTAAGCACGGGGTCTGGCACGACTTTGATCCATACTTCAGGATCACGCAATTGAATCTTATATTGCAGTTCCCAGGTTTCAAGCAAGTGGTAAAACCTATCAAAAGGCATACTTGGTACTGGATTTCTTCCTCTCTTATACCACAAAAAATTTTGGATCCCTAATTTAAGGTTGGGATTGTTTTCTTTAGCGACCCACTGAACAATTGTTTCTATATCTTCTTCATTCATTCCTTGAAGTAAAACAGGACTCACAATGACCTTAATTTTAGTTGCAGCATAGCGTGCCATTTCTTTTACTTTTTCTACGGGGTATGGCCTTCCTGCAAGTGCTGAAGCTTTTGATTTTGTTGCTGCATTGATTGAAATGTTAATATGGCTAAGGCCAGCCTGGATATAGATGTCAAGTTTTTCTTTGGTAAGCAAAACTCCATTAGTAATCATTGTAATTTGTCCAATGTTGTTTTCTTGTCGCAAACCAGTAATTAGCAAGGCAAGTTCACTATATAGTGTTGGCTCACCATGGGGGTTAAGATAGATATGGGTCTGCGCTTTTTTTTTTCTTGCAAGTGCAATCGTTTGCTGGCATAAATACCTGGGTTCAACAACCACATGGCTTGTTTTTTTTGAAAGCGTTCCTTCATCAACAGAACAAAAAATGCAGTTGATATTGCATCCGGTTATTGGTTTTACTTCTAAAATATTCGTGTCTCTGTCAACAATACCAAAATAATTTGTTCCAATGAGCGGAATTTGCTTTTCTTCATCGATAAAATAGGTTGGTTTTTTGTCAATCATATTTGTTAAAGAATGCATCCCTTTTGCTATTTCCTTAAGCACTTTTTTTTCTTCTTGTTCCCTTATTATTAGGCATCCCTCTTGAGTGGGATATTGTTTTTCCAAATAAAAAGAAAAATATTCCATTACAATTGCTTTTGTCTTGCTTTGTTCAGTAAGAAATCTGGTGTATGGGTACGTTAAGCGGATCATGTATTCTTTTTGGTAATCCTTTATCTTTAAAAACCTATCTTGTTTTTCTTTTTTTGATTACTGAAGCAAGCCCCATTTGTGTTCTTTACTTTTTTCTTATTCGTTTTTTGGGGATGCTGGAAGCTCTTTTTGTTCTTTTAAACGAAAAATTTATATAGTATTTATTAGATAAAGAATCTTTTACAGTATCTTTTTTCGTATACAAGTGTAATTTAATTTTTGGTTTTCCTTAACATTTGTACTGTTTACCACATTTGTACTGTTTACCTATACTATATTCACTTTATAATCTTTTTATATTAAAAAAACAAAAAGGTGGAATCCATATGACCATGAAAAGCACAAAAGCAGAAGTTGGTATTGGTACGTTAATCATTTTTATTGCAATGATTTTGGTCGCAGCGATTGCTGCAGGCGTCTTGTTGCAAACTGCTTCGACGTTGCAAGATAAAGCATTGCTTACAGGACAAAAAAGTAAAGGCCAGGTTTCAACAACCTTAAGTCCAATTCTTCTCTATGCAGAGGATGGAACAAACCAAGATTTAGAAAATTTCTATTTGAAAGCAAAAATTGCTCCAGGATCA
>JAWAQC010000024.1:0-7927 GCA_038894115.1 Candidatus Woesearchaeota archaeon
GAACTCACAAGCGAGGAAACTTCAAGAGCGATTTCTCTTTGCACTTGTTTCCTTTTTTCGGTAGCTGTTTTAAATTGGATTGTGTTTTCTAAAATTGCACGTTTATAAGAGAGCGAATCGAGCACGTTAATGTTGACACTGTTTGAGAATGCTTTGCTATTGCTATTGGCACTTTCGTTTATTGCTGTGTTCATCGATCCCGAGTTTCCAAAAAGCGCCGATGAAATTTGTACACTTATGCCCCATCCTTTTTCTCGAGGGAAGAATTCTTGGTCTGAAAGATTGTAATTAAATCCAAGTGATAATTGTGGAAGGTAATACGTTTCACTCATGTGTAGAGCGTTCATTGCCAGCTTGTACTCTGCATTGGCACTTTCTATTTCTTTGCGATTTTTTAGCGCAAGCGCAATTAAAAGATCTTCATCGATTCGTTCATCGGGTGGGAAAATTTGGAAATCCTTTTCGATGTTACCAAAAATAATAAGGGGTACTGTTCGATCAATTTTTAGTAAAAGTTTGAATTGATTAATGCGATGAACAAGATCATTTTTTGCTTTCTCCAAATTTAATTCCATTTCTTTAACCTTTGCTTCAATTGCGAGCGCATCGAGTTTTGTAGCATCGCCCAATGCAAACTCCTTTTGAATAAATGAGAGCTGCATTTTGCCTTGCGAAAGCGTAAGCTCGTGGATGGCAATAATATCCCGTGCTTGAAGCACACCAAGATATGCTTTAGTAATTGTGGCTATGAGGTTGTTTAGCGCTATGCGATACTCATTTGCTGCAAGAATTGACTTAAGCTGTGCTGCATTGTATGCATGTTTGCGTTTTCCGCCATCGTAAATGGTTATTGATGCATCAATGGAAAGCTTATGCTGGCGCGAATCCAAGGCACGCTCTCGGACTTCTTCTGTTTGGAGATATGAAAGCGTCAAAGTTGGAAAAAATTCGCGCCAGCTTTCGCGTATAATAAGATCATTATTTTTTTCAGTAATCTGCAACGTGTGATGGTTGGTAAGTCGATTTGCCAGCACCCAAGATTTGGGCAATGAGAGCGCATAGGAGCGATTTCCTACAACCTGTAATTTTCGATGGTACACCCCCATACAAAAAGAGGAATGCTTGAAGTATATAAATTTTATGTTGCTATATATTTTATACAGCATAAATATATATTAAAGGAATCTTCCAAAAAAGAGTATGGGGAGATCAAGAACCAAGGAACAACAAAACAAATGCTATGTGATTACCAGTGCGCAAGCCTTTGCAAAACCCAATCATCTATTCCTAGATTCATTAGAGAACTATGTCGAAACACTGCACGCAGAACTTTTGCTTTTGCCCATGATTGGAAAAAAAGCAAAAGAAGATTACCAACAGGAGCATTTCCATGAACGGATCCAAGAATATGGATTACTCTATGATCCCAAACCCCTTAACGAAAATATTGGAATAGAGCAATTTAATGTCCGACCATATCAAATTGATCCCATTACCGGGCTAGAACGATTTGCCCAGCGAGAGCAATCCCTTATTTTTGCTAGCCCGAAGCAACGGTGGAAATACATTCCACATTCGAACAAAAAAATGCCAAAGGCACTGATTACCACGGGTGCAGTAACAAAACCTAATTATGCAACGACCCAGGATACCAGTGCAGAACGAAGACGGTTGGGGGATATTGCGCTGCGCGACCATGAATATGGAGCAATCGTTGTAGAAATTGTTAATGAGAAAAAATATCATTGGAGAAATATTCTAGCGCAGCAAAATGGCAAATTCTGTGATTTAGGGGTGGAGTATGACGGAACATCACGCCATCCAGTACAACCACTAGCAATGGTGTGTGGAGATTGGCATACAGGTTACACCGACAAAAAAGTGAGGGAAGCTACCCTACAAATGATTGAAGAATACCAACCAGAAATACTGGTTCTCAATGATTTTTTCAATGGGCATAGTGTTTCCCACCATATGCAAAAACAGCTCATTTATCAACTTATTCGAGAAGGTGCGGACAAAGATAACCTTTCCTTAGAACGAGAATTATATTGCTGTGGAAAAGAACTTGAAATCATTGCCAAAAAACTCAAGAAAGGACACATCTATTTGCCTCAATCAAACCACCCAGAATTCCTCAATCGATACCTTGACGAAGGCAGATTTATTAAGGATCCCATCAATGCGCGGCTTGCGTTCAAATTAGCATCGGCATACGCTGACGGAAAAAATCCTGTTGAAGAAGGAATCAAATTAGTATATGGAAAACTTCCTGACAATGTAACGTTTCTTACCCGATGGGACGACTTAAAAGTCAAAGGATACCAATTAGGCAATCATGGGGATACTGGCCCACATGACGGAAGAGGAAGCATTTATACCAAAGAAAAAGATTTTGGAAAAAGCATTACCGGCCATGTTCATAAATCAGAAAAACTACGACAAACTTTTACGGTTGGAACCATGCTCCCCTTCAATATTTTTTACATTAAAGGTAATCCGATTGCATGGACCCATAGCCATGCGTTCATTTATCCCACAGGAGTGCAAATGGTGAATATTATCGATGGCAAACACAAACCGTAAATCTACAAGCCAACCATTACCAGAACCATCAGGATGGGAACTACTTGAGCAAATCCAATTTAGCCCTTCGTTTAAAAAACAATTCAAAAAAGAGCTTACGGATTTTCTCTTTCAAAATGAAAAGAACAAAAAATCAACAGCCCAAGAAAAACAAAAAGCCTATGATATTTTTTTGGGAGGACCTTGGGAACAATATTGCCAAGAACCATACAAGCAAATCCTAAAACAAGCATTACCTACCTTTACGTTCTATGATCCTGAAGTCGACAGTGATCAACGCAAGAACCGATGGTTTAAGCAAAATTATGCTGCGCTATCATCCAGCAATGTTTTTTTTAGCTATGAGCCATTATTTCCTGGAGCAGGAGTTTGCCGAGAAACAGGGATGTTCTATGCCTTGCATCAGAAAAAAAATAAACCTCTGGAAAACTTACTTTTTTATTTTCCTAAGGAGTTTGAGCCAGCTTGGGGAATCACAGTAGCAAAAAATATGGGGAAAGTAGTACGAAGTATGGAGGAAGCAATAGCCTATCTTAAAAAATATTTTAAGTGCAAGGATACGAGAACATAAGAAGGCATAACACCATGATGCTAACCAATCAACAAGTCTTGGAACAAATCATTCAGCTTCACCTTTCCTTTATTCAAGAGCAGTATAAAAAAGAAACCCTCCTTCTCCTTGCTCAAGAACGATATTTAGGACCAGAAAACCCCATCAGTGACTTTTTATATAGCATTAGACTCCCTGTAGCAACAAAAGAAAAAAGAAGAGGTAATGGGCAGAACACTGCTATGGGGTGTAGTGAATACCAACAGCTACAATTACCACTTACCAAAAACCCAAGCACTGAATGGAGCAAAAGCATTATTACTCTCTTAAAAACAAGACATCCAAAAGAAGTAGTCTTACGCATTCAGGCTACAGAGCACCATGGATACAAAGCATCAGTCGAAATAAAAGAGGAATATGCTGGTGCAATTCCTGTAAAGGAAGCGTTACATCTTTATGGAAACGCTGTTTATGAAGCCATGAATAAGTATATAACCCCAAAGGAGTGGATTATGGGAGCAGACGGAAAAAAACGAATCCCTGATGTGATTGCAGCATATGCATTTAGGCAACTCATTGAAGATGCAAAAGCCACAAACAACAATTAAAACAAGGAATAAATGAAAAAAGTGCAAGGAAAAATTAAATAAAAGAAGGCACTTAAAACAACAGGGAGATAAAAAAATAAAACAAAAGAACAACACAAAAAAACAAAAAAATGAAAATGGCTCAAGGAGTTGATTTGCATACCCTCATAAAAAAAACGTACGAAGAGTTCCAACAAAAAAAAGAGCAGAGAAGTTCTCAAGATAAACAAAAACCCTATGCCTTATTTGTCCTTGAACGCAAAGAAGAAGCAGGGAATACAAAGTGGAGTGTAATCAGCAGCTACCAAGAAAACAAGGCTAAGAAAAAAAAACTTGAAGTACTGCTTACCTACAAAACCTTTGATGAGCTTGAGTATGCAAGGACACAAACATGGATGATCCGGCGTATTCTACACTCCCAGCAAGGCATTGAGCGAATCAAAAATGAGCTCGATAGAACATCACCCCAAGAGCTTGTTTTCTCTATGCAAAAAGATGGTGAGTATACTCTTGTATCACTTCTTATTCCATTTTCAGACTATTACCAAGCTATAACCTGGAAAGAAGCAACAAAAAAATATGGGGTACACTTGCTTGGAAAGATGGAAACATTCATTACCTGCTCAACACAATTCTATGACAGAAATGGAACCATACGCATTCCTCTAAAAGATTTAGAAAGTGCGTACCAAAAAGTAATAGGGAAGTATACCTCCCCTGTAACATGGGACTAAGCGTAAACCAGTACAGAGGAACAAATCCTCAAAAGAAGGTGTACATCATTTTTTTAGGTAAGCAAGCACTCCTAAAAATAGACCTTAATATTGCTTCAGTAAATCAGCAATCGTAGCCCCAATTGATGCGGGCATCATAATGCAAATCACTACAGCCATTGAATCAGCAAACGTAGAGACTGGAGGAAACTGATTCAGATTATAGATATAGACAAGAAAAAACGACACGAAAAACGAAACCAGGAGATACGTGCTTGCACGTTTAAGCCAGAATTGACCAAATTTGCGGACTTTTTTCTCTTCTTCAGGGACACGACGATAGCCAATATAATAAATTTCAAGGGTAATTAAAGTAATCGTCGAAAGAAGAATCGCTAAGAGATGGTAAATTGTTAAATTAACAGCGATCTGGGTAATGCCACCTTTAAGGGCAAAGGTAAAACCAAAAACAAGAGAACCAAAAAAAGCCCTAGCAACATCATTGAGAGAAAATCTACTTGGCCGATGCTCTAGGAGCTCATCAAGCTTAAGCAAATCTTGCTCTAACTGAACAATCTTGTTTTTTTCAACAAGGTATGCTTGCTCGTGGCTTAAATGCTCTTGGGCAGAACCATTCTTTGCTAAAGAGGATTGTTTAATACTACCTTGAGCTTGCTGTGCAAAAGGATGCGATGTTGTATGCTGTTTCATGCTAGCCATTGTACCACTTTCTAGGACACAGTTAAGGGATGAGTTGACAAAAGGAACTGCAAACAAAACAATACCTTTCTTTTAAAGTACGAGTATTTAAATACTTTACTTTCTTAGTACGCTTGGATAGTATTGTTCTAAGGGATGTAGTACCAACGGTGGATGCATACAAAACGTGGACAAAAAACCAACGTTAGCAGTATTGTGGTAGAATAGAACAGAAAATATGAAAAAAGCGGAAAGAGCAAAAATAAGGATAAGAAAACAACCTAGAGGTCTTCATCATCAATGGCCTCTTCGTCTTCATCTCCCTGCTTTTTACGCTTCTTTTTTTCAACAGGTTGGGGATCGTGCTGTACAGGTGGCATTCCAGTCTCAAGTAAAGGGACTTGCTCACTAAGCCCATAAAATCCCTGCTCAAGCCTTGACTTATCAGCAATTTTATTATGCACAGCAGGAATAATAATCCATTTATTATTGGAAGAACCCTGGGAAGTAAACATGGGGTTAACAAAAATAATTTTTAGGAAAGAAAACTGCACAAACGTATCCCATAACGCTGCCAGTTCTCGAAAATTACTTAAGGTATTGGGAACAACCAAAGTATACATGACTTGTTTATCTTTATCTTTTGCATGGGTAAATTCATGTAAATGCTCAAAAAAGTAGACATGCTCCTTATTTTCTTTCCTTATGACAAGATATCCATAGTCTTGGTCCTCAATACGAAGAATACTTTTTGTAACAAGGTCCTTGTGGGTAACATAAATTTTATACCATTGCTTTAGGGATTCAATAATTTCCATGGAAGTTCACGCCAGCAATCATGCTTCATCAGCATTAATTTTTTTTTCCTTTTTATGTTTTTCCTTTCCCGAGCGCCTATGCTGTAACTTTTCGTTAGTATACGCTGCTTTTGCCCATTGCACTGGATTTTTATACTTGCTTACAAGTTCTTCATCATGCAAAATACCTAAATCACGATAATACATTACATTATCATAGTTTGGCGGCAATAACACCTCCTGTTGGCGTTTAAAGTATGAAAGTTGGGCTTGAAGATACGCGCCTTTAAGTGGCTCTTTGTTTTTTTCATTCCATTGTAACACCAGCTGTTCAATCGCATCATCCTTCCAACCCACAGCTCGTAGAAAATGGAGAAGAATAAACAACCCACGTTTTCTTCCATCTTCTACTCCTTGCAAGAGTTTTGTAATTGATGGTGGAAAATACGCTTGTGAAATATACTCTTGGTCTTGGACACCTGACGCAGCAGCAATAAAGGTTTTTTCTTGGCTTGGTGAATCTGCATGTTGGCGCTCGTGCTGATGTTTTCTAAAATCAAATGCCTGAAGGACAAGTTTTGTTGCTTGGCCTGCTACAACCTTTGTGGAATCAAGGAAACGATGCTGAGCAAAAAACCCTGTCATTGATGTAGGCAATAGTTCAGGACTAGCATCAGTTTTTGAAAATAAAAAAATCGCTTTAGGGTCAACCGGCAACGAAACAAGCCCTGATTTTTCATGCAATGAAAAGACACTTCGATACAGATGGCGTGAGGTCATCAGTATTGTATCAATTTGCAAATTCATGGTATAAATACCCTCAGAACTACTGCATTTAGAGCAAGACTGAACCTGCTGCTGGAGTTCATCCATAGGGAAATGACAAGAAGGACAGAGAGGATAGGTGGTCTTAGATGTGCCTGCGCTTTGTGAGTTAAGACGATAGCCACAACGTGAACATTCATAGACAGGGTCCTGGGACTTGAAGCCAAACGGAGTATGGCAATGTTTGCATAAACGCTGAGCATGGGCAACCAAGCTTGGCTCTATATCAAAAATCTTTTTTGAAAGTTGATAGTTGTTTGAAGGATTATCGATATAATAAATCAAATATTCTGCAATTTTTTTTATTCTTACAGGAAAGAGAAAAGGTAATGGGGTACCATGGACCATGGGAGGAAATGCTTCAAAGGGAACTGCAAGATGAAACCCTTTATTTCCTGAAAACTTACAGCTATAAGAAGTGATTCCATGGTCTTCTAAGGCTTCAACAAGCGCTGTTGCAATAAGCTTGGTTGCAGTCCAATCGGGAAAATCGATGTCCAGAACTAAATCCCAACCACGCCGTAGTGCATCCAAATCTTTTTTTTTTAAGCCTGGAGCCAATAAAAGAGGATTATGCCAATGTTCCTCAGAAAGATGAAAAGAGGTTGCATTTTTTTTTGCATGCTCAAAGATATCATTAGGGTAATATAAAACATCAGGACGCTTTCCCATCATCTCATTATAGCGAACAGCAACTTCACGATATTGTGCAGTGCGCAGGATTTCTTCTTGAATCCACTTTTTTTTATAATGGCGTAGAAGAATAGAGGAAGAAAGCATAGGGTAAGCTAACGTATGATGGTATTTAAATATTTTCTTTACGAAAATCCTTAAAGCAAGCATAAAGAAGAACTGTTGCATCTTTACCCTTTTGGATTAGACCTTGCCAACGATGATTGAAAAAAAGGAAAGTGAGGTTAAAAAAAGAAAAGTATATATAGAAGCAAAAAAAGGGAAGAAATAGCATACTACTAAACATACTAATATAGAATTTTATTACCACAATCCAATGAGATTTTATTGTTGTTGATTTTATTGCTGCCTTTGCTGGAATGATTGGATGCACTCTTGAACATAAACCAAGAGGACCTTTCATTAAGAACAAGCCATAAAAACCTAAACAATAAAACATCAATAAACAAAAAATACAGAAGGAAGAAAGAAGGAGTA
>JAWAQC010000025.1:0-7911 GCA_038894115.1 Candidatus Woesearchaeota archaeon
GTTTGCAGTGCTTAATAACGATTATGATCCTGACGGTGATGCATTAAGCCTTGTATCGTATACGCAGCCACTTCGTGGCAGTGTAAGTATGCAGCATAGTGTCTTGTATTATACTCCAAATGCAGGTTACACCGGCACTGATAGTTTTACCTACACAATTACTGACAATAATGGTGGGTATGCAACTGGCACTGTGTTTATTGTAGTTCAGGCAGGTCCTGTTCCACCACAAGCATTGGTAACCTCGCTTACTTGCTTTACTCCTCTTGTTGTAGGAAATAACCAAAGTTGTAGTGTTGGAACAAACGTCGGCGGAGGACTTGTACGCTTGTATGATTTTGCTACCAACCAATTGCTTGGCAGCTGCATTACCTCCTCCTTAAGCTTCTCCTGTGAAGTTCAATATCTTGAACAGCAGCTTGGAAATAGAACTGTATATGCTACGGTGCATAAGGAAGGATTTTTGCCTGATGAAGATACGCATCCATCATTTCGTTATGTTGTGTATGCACAGCGCTATGAAATCCGCAACTTACGTGTGTTTAATAATTCACTTTACACCCAGGAAGACTATGACTTTTTTAGAGGAGAATCGCTTTATGTAAGTTTCCAAGTTTGGGATTTGTATTTGCAGCAGTATGTAAGCAGCGGGCTCGTTTCTAGAGTTGTTTTAACAAGCCCTCCTGGTGGAAGAATTGATTTGATTCCAATAGGAATGTCTGGGACTTCCTATCGCTACATGCTTGCTCAAATTCCCTTAACGCATCAGTTCCTTGGTCAAAGTCATGTGTTTAGTTTTGTGTTTAATGACAGTAACCAAACTGGTGGCCAGCGTCAAGTGCCTTTAATTATCCGCAATAATCCTCCACGGATTATTGGTTTTCCTCACTCCATTAACCTCACTGCTGGTCAGGTGTATCATCTTTCCCTTGCTGGATTTGGATATGATTTAGAAGATATGGGGTATCTTTCCTGGTCGGTGATGGGTGTTAATACAAGCACTCCACCACATTGCTATGCACAAATTACTGGGCAGCCAGTACCTTCACAAGGCCAAGCCCTGAGTATCCAAGCAATCAGCCAGGGTGTTTGCAGCTATTTGCTTACAGTAAAAGATAGAAACAACGCAACAGCTTCAGTTTCGTTTATTGTTAACGTAGGAAGTAGTGTAGGTGCACAGCTTCCTGTTGCCCATATCCAGGTTACTTCACCATGGGTTGTAGGCATTCCTCTAGTGTTCAATGCATCAGGTTCCTACGATCCTGATGGCGCTATTGTAAGCTATGCATGGAATTTTGGTGATGGCACTACCGGTGCAGGCAGGATTGTGCAAAAAACTTACCAGGCACCTGGGACTTATACTGTAACGCTTGTGGTCACTGATAATAGTGGCAATACAGGCCAAGCAACAGCACAGGTTGTTATTTTGCTTAACGAGTTGTTTAGTGCAAGTATTCTTGCAACCCCAACAAAAGGCAGCGCACCGCTTGAAGTGTTGCTTGAAGCCCAGGTCAGTGGTGGAGTTGCTCCTTTTGTCTATGAATGGGAATATGGTGATTATGGACATAAAGGTACTGGACAAAAAACATGGAAACTGTATTATGATGAAGGGAATTATACCGTCATGCTTAAAGTTACCGATGCTCTTGGCAGAGTTGCAACAGCATCTAAAGTGATTCAGGTAGGTTCTTATGTTGATGAGCGCAAGGATTTTCTTAATCGCAGGAAAGTAAAAATGGTAACGGTCAATATCCTTAATGAAGTCGTTGATCCTTGTGGAATTGTCCAAACCCAAGTGGTGTTTGAAAATACAGGAACCAAAAAAATGGACGACACCCAGATTATTGTTTCAATCCCTGAACTAGGCATTACGCGCAAGCTTGGCAAATACCAGGTTGCTGCAGGCAAACAGGTAAAAGCGATGGTTCCTTTAGACTTATCAGAAACGTTAGCATGTACCCAGGGTCTTGAAGGTGAATACTATGTGCGTGCAACGGTCAGTAACGACCAGATTTACCGCAACGAGCATCGCTCTTTTATTATTAAAAAGCTACGTCCGTAATTTGCAACGTCCGTACTTTGAGGAGTTACCTTGGTTGTTCTTCTTCCTTGGTTTCCTCCAACACAACCTTTTTACCTAAATATTAAAAAGTAACCACTAAAGAATGGTTATAAAAACAAAAAGTTTATATATATGTACGACTTCCTTATCTCTAACATTTTTTAGGGGTACACCCATTTGCTCATTACAAAAAGCAACTATGCCATCCCACGTAGGGAGTATGTCTTGGCGTTTATGATCCTATAATTACAAGAACTTAGGGGGTATGAATTACTATGAAAGCATCAAAATTGTTGTTGGCTGTATTGTTTGCTGTGGTTTGTTTGTATGCAACAATGAACCTTGCATATGCGTTGCCAGTCAGTATTGTGAGCGTTGAATTTGATGGCAACAAACTTGAGCCTGGAACCAATAATATTCAGGCAATTGACAAGCACCAAACCGTTGATGTGCGTGTCCGTTTCAAAGTTGACCCTAATGTTTCTAAAACCCTCAAAAATGTCCAGGTTGAAGCCGTAATCCGAGGGTATGACCAAGAAGATTTAATTCAAGACATTACTGATGCCTTTGATGCGATGCCTGGCAGAACCTATACCAAAGATCTTTCTTTGCGCTTGCCTGTTCGTATGGAGCCAGGAACCTATAAATTGCGCATCCGCATTGAAAACGCAGATGGTGATGGCGTGATTGCTAATTACCAGCTTGAAGTTGCTGGTGAAAGCCATGCGATCTGGGTAAGAGACATTATGCTTAATCCCCCCACTGTCGAAGCTGGAAGAGCAATGCTTGCAACTGTCAGAATCCAGAACGTAGGGAATAAAAATCAAAAGAATGGAATTAAAATTGAGCTTTCAATTCCTCAGCTCAATTTAGGCCCTGTGGTTGATTATATTGACGAGCTTAATCGGGAAGAAACCACAACTTCCGAGGAATTGTTCTTGCGCATTCCTGAATGCACACCAGCAGGAGACTATGATGTCAAAGTGAAAGTTACCTACAAAAATGGTGATAAAGAAACAGTTGCCAGTAAAAAGCTTACGGTTACCAAAAGCCCAACTTGCGGCCAAACTGGCAGTGGAGGTTCTGGAAGTGGAACTACTCCTGCTCAGCCAGAAATTGCCTTAAGCAGTGCACTCATGAGCCAAAAAGTGCTTGCCGGCGGCAAAGGGAGTATTTATCCGATCACCATTGCAAATAATGGCGGGTCTGCAAAAACCTTTACCATTACTCCAGTGGTTGGGGATTGGGGTGCAGCCTTAGTGAGCCCAAGCAATGTGCTCATTGTCGAGCCTGGTCAAGCAAAAACCGTTTATGTGTATGTCACTGCAAAGCCAACTGCACTCGTTGGTCCATCCATGTTTGCTGTCAGTATTGGTGCTGATGGGAAAATCATCCAGGAAATGACCTTGCTTGCTGACATTTACACTGATGGCACTGTTGTGCAGAAGCCTTCCCAAACCACTGATCTTGCAACAGTGCTGCAATATGTCTTGATTGCAATTTTAGTGCTCCTGGTAATTTTTGGAGTCTTGATTGCGTTCAAGAAATTTACAGCAAGTGATGAGCACAGCAGCAAAAAGAAAAAAGACGAGGAAGACGAAGACGAGGAGCAATACTACTAAGCATTTGCTCTTCAATATTTTTTCCTTTTATTTACGAAGCGCTTTCGAGCACTCTTTTCCCCTGCATAGCGCTTAGCCATTTAACTATCAAAAGGGTGATTTACTTGGGTATTGAACAAAAACTTACCGAGCATGGAATTACAAACCTTTTAGTTGTTGATGATACTCCAGCGAACCTTGATGCTGCAAGAACTGCGTTTCAAAAATACAACGCTCTTGTCAATGTTGATTACGCTTCTAGTGCTCAAGAAGCTCTCCAAAAAATTCAGGCTGCCAAAGTGCAAGGAAAAAAATACGACTTAGTCATCTCCGATTTATCAATGGAGACTCCTCTTGCAGGGCTAGATGTGATCAAAGCTGCTCTGCTTTCTTTTTCCTACGCAACAATTGCAACTGGTGCAAATTACGACAAGCCATGTCATGGCTACCATGGTCCAACAACCACTGTTCGTCCGTTAGGTGTCTCTTTTCCTGAAAAAAAAGATACATCAGAAACGTGGGATTTTGTACTGGAAAAAAGTTTAGAATACCTAACTTATTACAAGCAAACCCCTGAATTTGCTGCATTAAATCGATACCAAACATCTATTACTCCAACTTCAAATTCAACTTTAACCTTACCAGAGCACTTAGTTCGTGCTCTTTTGGTAAAATACCAGTAATGCTCTTATTTGGTGCAGCAAGCATTTTTCTTTTTTTCTTCTCTTTTGTTTTCTTCTTGTCGATGCTTACACCTATTTTGTTGAAGTAATTCTTTTTTTGGCTGCAAGCTGTTTGGGTTGTGTTTGTTTTTCCTCTTTTTAGCGTTCTCCTAACAGTTTTTTTTCTAGTGTTGTTTTCTGTACCCAAAACTTGTGTTCTTGCTTGTTTTTTATACGCTGGTGTCTCTCTTTTGTTTTCTACCCTTCTTTACAAGTATTGTTTTTTCGATGATACTCTCTCTCTTATTTGGAACTCTTCCTACCTCTTCTTCTGCTCCAGTTTGAGCGCATAAACGCATGGTAAAGAATGAGGAACGTGTTGCCTGTGCCTTTCTTTTTTGATTACATTTTATTGCCCAAAGTAGGTCTTGGCTGGTGGAAAATAATATCCTTTGGCATTGCATTTTTTAATGAGTGCGTCTAGATACACCACGATATTGGTTGTTGCAAGAGGTAGCCCAAGCCCTGCTAAATGCAAATCTCGCTCTGGTGTTCTAAAATCTACTTGGTGTTTTATTTTATAGTCATCAGTGATCGCTATTACCTTTTCTTCTTTTTGCTTATCATAAAGTTTCAGTATTGGCAACAAGGCAAGATAGGTTTTTAGTTCAAGCATGGTTCCCAAACTTAAATTATTGTATTTTTTTGTCGAATCAGTTCCTGCATCCCTTCGTAATTCTGGGTAATATTTTAATGGCCATAAATCCAGTACTTCAATTTTTTGATAGTGTGGGTGAATGGCTAGTTCTGTGCTTCCTGTTTGCTTGCCAAGCACTAGATACTTCACATTCATATGATATCCTGTAGAATAATAGGGCTGGATGGAATCAATGATTGCATGGCTTTGTTTTTGCAACTCTTGTCGTGGAGTTTTTTTTACTTGCTCAATGTAGGCGATTTTGTCATCTAAGGTGCTGTGGGTTTTCATAATGCCTGAGGCTTGAGCACTCATTTAAATATTTTTCTATTTTAACTACTTTTTAGTAGGCATAAATATTTGCTCGTTTGTTTTGGTGCTTCTTTTTCTCAAAGAAAACATGTGCTCCTAATATTGCTTAAACAATGCTTTGAGTTGGGCAACGGTTTCTTCCCAGTTAAAGCGCTGTTGCACGGTTTGTCTTGCCCGTTGCCCAAGGGGTGCATATTTTTTTGGGTTTTCCACAACAGCGCGTAATTTAATTTCCAGTGCTGCAGCATTGCCACGAGGAAAAAGCAGGCCATTATCTTTTTCTTCAAGGTAATCTTTTACATACCCAACATTTGCTGCGATTACAATTTTTTCGCATGCCATTGCTTCGAGGGTTACTAATGAGGTTGTTTCCGTATAGGAAGGAAGCACAAATATGTCCAACGCTTGCAGGAATTGCACAATATCTCCTGTAGGAATAAAATGGCTTACCGATCGCATTCCTGTAAGGCTTTTGATTAGGCTTGGTACTCCTTTACCGACCAACACTAAATGCAAGTGGTCATGGGTTTTTTGCAATTTTGTAAATGCTTCAAGCAGGAGGGAAATGCCTTTTTCTCGTGCAATTCGTCCCACATAGCCTATCACCAATGCATGCTGGGGAATGCCTAACGTTTTTCGAATTGCTTGTTTTTGCTCTTCACTCACAGGGCAAAACTTTGCTGTGGAAACGCCTAAATGCACCACTGCTTTGTGTGGCTTAAGCACCTTATTTTTTTTTAAAATTTCAAGCGCTTCAGGATAGGGTACAATAATGACACTGCATTTGTTGTATAAATATCGTGCATAATATTTTGTGATGGTCCTAATAATACTTTGGTATTTTCCAATACTTTTTGATGAAAGTTCCCAGTCAATTACATGCATGTAATGAAGGATTGGTTTTTGATAGTGTTTTGCAAACAGGATTCCTGTTGCGCCGATGGGTCCAAAGGTATGGGAAAACACCAGGTCTGCGTCCTTGATGATACGGCCAAGCGCAAGTGAACATTTGGGAAATTGGTAATCACCGAGGGTGATTTTACTTAATGCAATTTTGTGGATAGTTACCCCTTCATACTGGATGCTGCCAAAATCAGGGGCAAGAACAGTTATTTGATATTCTGAGCTAAGCCGTGGTATAATCTCATTAAGCATGCGTGCGATGCCATCCCATCGGGGAAGAAAACTATCGGTAAGAATCACGAGATGTTTTTTTTTGGTCGTGAGTTCCATGGTGCTTTCCTATCTGTTTGTTCCCCTTCGTTTTGTCTCCTTAGCGCTCCTTATAAAAAATTTCTGCATATTTGGTTTCATGGGAAAATCCAGCAATGCGGGCTTTAAGATAGATGCTCCACAAATGCAGAAAAATGACGAGCTTTTGGCTTTTGTGCAATTTGAATGCAGCGACTTTTTTTTTGAAGGTAGGGGTAATATCAACAATCAGTTTAATGTTCATGCGTTTTTTTAGGTTAAGCAGATTCCAGACATCAAAAGTATAGACTTCTGGTTTCCATTGCAAGTCACTTGTGATTTCCATCACGATTTTATAGACTGCTTGGTGGTCTGGATGGGGGTCATCCTTTGCATGGGTAAAAATTCTTGTTGGTTTGTATTTTTCTAGGACTTTTATCATAAAACTTTTTTTTTTGTCAAACTCCTCAAGAAATTTTGTTTCTGGTAAATCCAAATAGATAATATCTTTGCCTCCGAGCACCGCGTCAGCATCAAGCGATTCTCGAAACCGCGTTTTTCGCACGAGCTCTTTTTTAACCAAGATGTTGCCAAGTTCACCGTATGAAAAAATAATATGAATCACTCGTTTGCCCTCTGCAAGGTATTTGGCAATGGTTCCACCAGCACCAATGATATAGTCATCATTATGGGCGCCGATGGTCATGATGACTTCCTGTTGCTTGCTCTTGTTTGCAGGGCTTGTGGTTTTTTTTTTGTTCATCGTTCTTCCTTATCGCACGTTTTTCTTTTTATGTTTTTCTGGTTCTTGGCTTGCGGCAGGTTGTTGCCTAGCTTGTTGTTGTTTTGCTATGACCTGCCAGTTTTTCCAAAGTAAGTAACTGCCAAAGAGGATGACGGGAATGGTAAGCAGCTGGCCAAGGGTAAGTCCAAATGAATACACAAAATAATCTTTGTAAAACTCGATACTCATGCGTATGATTCCGTAGCCTAAAAAAAAGATTCCGGTATATAGCCCAACAAACGGGAAGCGATAGGTGTAATACACCAGCAGCATGATCCCAAAGAGTACAAGCAATAATGCAGCTTCATACAGCTGGACAGGATGCCGATATCCCTCATACCCACGAAAGAGTACTCCCCAAGGCATGGTGGTGATTCTTCCTACCAGCTCACTATTAATAAAATTTCCTATTCTGATAAGTGCTCCAGAAAGGGGAAGGATGATTACTAAGGGATCGGTAAAAAAAAAGATGGAACGATGGTAATGTTTTGCAAGAAGAAAAAGCGCAAGCAATCCGCCAAGCATTGCGCCATGGCTTGCAATGCCTCCCTCCCAGATGCGAACAATGCTTGCTGGATCACGCAAAAAATAGGAAAGGTCAT
>JAWAQC010000026.1:0-7884 GCA_038894115.1 Candidatus Woesearchaeota archaeon
GTCATTCACAGCAACAGGAGCATTATTCGTGCTGGTAATGCTAATGCTTACCCGTGCTACATTGCTTTGCAAACTTCCATCAGAGCAGCGATAGGTAAAACTATCAGCGCCGATGTAACCTTGCGCTGGAGTATAAGTATACTGCGCACTACCAACAGGACCTACGCGAACTAAACTGCCATGTTGAGGATTGCTGACAATGCTATAACTTAATGTTGGAGATGCAGGACTACAAACCAAGGTAATACTTACTGGAGTATTTCTTGGAGTGCTGACTGAGAGGTTTTGGGCAACGAGTTGTTGGACTTGCCCTGCCTGAACTACAATAAACACAGTGCCAGTTGCATACCCACCATTATTGTCAGTAATTGTGTAGGTAAAACTATCAGTGCCGGTGTAACCTGCATTTGGAGTATAATACAAGACACTATGCTGCATGCTTACACTGCCACGAAGTGGCTGCGTATACGATACAAGGCTTAATGCATCACCGTCAGGATCATAATCGTTATTAAGCACTGCAAACGGGTTATTGACTGAATTGCGCTGCACCACATAATTGTCATTCACAGCAACAGGAGCATTATTCGTGCTGGTAATGCTAATGCTTACCCGTGCTACATTGCTTTGCAAACTTCCATCAGAGCAGCGATAGGTAAAACTATCATCGCCGATGTAACCTTGCGCTGGAGTATAAGTATACTGCGCACTACCAACAGGACCTACACGAACTAAACTGCCATGTTGAGGATTGCTGACAATGCTATATATTAGTGGCTGATTTTCAGGATCAACACACTGCAAGGTAACAGCAACAGGAGTGTTTTTTGCTGTGGTTAGTGTGAGATTATAAGCAAGAGGTGCCTGGTTAAGCGGTGGCAGAACAGTTACCTGTACTGACTGCTGCTGGGAAACTGAGGATGAACAGATACAATCTACAACTTGGCTTTCCAATACCAAAGAATAGGTGCCAGGTGCAAGCCCTATGGTATCAAAAGAAAGGCTTACAGGTTTTGTTGTATCAATGAAAATCCCAGTTGTGTTTTCACGAGTTAAAACAGTGTTAGAGCCTTGATAGAGTTTGCCAATCAATTTAACATCAGAAGTAAAGGCTTCTGGATGGGTTGTAGGAATATAAACAGGAACATTAGGATTACCAGTAGATTTGCTAAATGCACTTGCAAGAGTAGCAGTAATCGTAAGTGGCTGACCTGCAGTGACTGAAACCGATTGCGGTGCTGAGACAAACGTAGATTTGCATTGTGCATGCTTTTCAAACACTGCAGACATTGCTGCACTGCCGCCTGCTGTAGTCTTAATAACGTACCCTAAAGGACGATAACAGGATTTGAAAAAATATGCTGCATGATAACTGGTGCCTTGCGCTGTATATTGCATAAGGTAGGAGGTGGAAGAAGAAGATGCACTAATTTTTGGAGGCTCAACAACTGCACTACAGGTTGGATTTTGACAGTGGTAAAGCTCAACATCATATCCAGGCATATTCATATTCCAGGTGATGCTCACTTGATATGCATAACTGCTAGCGCTGATGCTAACCAAGAAGAAAAAGAATAGCAAAACCATGCGCACAAATGATCGTTGCATCATAAAACCTTTTGGTAAGTATTGCACAAAGACGTTTTGATGTGCTTGTTGATAATCCATAACAACACCCCTTCTTAACCCTCAGACGAAATTAAATAACCATAGTATAACCATAATTAATGATCACAAATAATTCTTTAATAATTCTTTATAACTGTAATTGGTATCACGGTAAGGTAATGGTAAAGCATATCATAAAAAAACAAAGGTTGGTCAATATTGTGGTCATAGGCAACAGCAATAAAAAACGTATGACCTATACAAAAAAGGCCTAATGAATAGGACCTCCAATAATTTCAATTGCTTTAGCTTCTGGTGGAACATTCACAGGCACTACTGCATCATAAACCGTTTTACCAAGCACTGCATTCAGTCCTAAAACACCCGGCAAATCATAGATAAAACCATTAGGGTTATAGGAATGGTCTACTGCTTTAAACTTGAATGAATACGGATCACACACGACATCATACATTTTATTGCCAGAAAGTCCAAACTGCATCCCCTGTTGCCCCTCAAGAGCACCAAGAACACGGTCAAATCCTTTTCCTCCTGGCAAATAACCGGTGGTAGTGCTAACAATACCCTGCGTTAAATTCATACTTCCATCAACAATCTGGTTTGCTTCAGGAATATAACCTACTGCAGTATTGCCAACAAGCTTTACAGCATTGGTAACTGTTGCTCCTGCACTTCCTAGAGTGTATGCTACTGTTTTTCCTACATCATACACCATTTCAAAAGGAGTCTTTACAATATTAACAACCCAATCAAGAGGATCTTTGTGGGTTCTGTTTTCAGGATGCTCAAACAATCCACCAACAACAGGAAGATGGTCCGCATACGGTACCAAGGAAGTAACTCTACGAACAGTATTATAGGTCACTTCAGGAATACTATTCGCTCCATTTTTTGCAACATGGTTTTCAACAAGCTTAATATCATGCCCATCCCAAATCAAATTGTCAAGGGTGTTGACAAAATTATGGTAGGTGCTTGTAGCATTATGCGCTAAAATCGTTCCATGAGAGGGCGATGATAACGCATCAATACTTGGAACACTTACTCCAGGATAGGTTTTAAGGTTTTGTTCCCAATAAGTAAGAGGGTTAATTTTGTTGCCAAAGTCATCCTGAATTAAAAACCCTGGCAAGTGCGCAACCCTGCCATCAAGACAATCATCCTTGATAGCAAAAGGAGTAACTAAAGGAGCAATTGGCACATTAGTAAAATAGGGATCAGATTGAGCTTTTGATTCTCCTGCATATGCTGGACCTGAAATATCTTGCACTGGAGGCAAAGAGGTATTGCCTTTACTATTAAGCGTCTGGTCCAAAGGCACTTGGTTTGTGCTTAGCCCCTTTGCAACTGATGCAACCCATTGATTGCTTTCAGTATCAAAAGCACCAAGGTAAAATTTTCTATCCTGGCTAAAATCAGGAATGTTAAACAAGACCTTGTCTTTACCAGCAAAATCAGCAGTAAAGATTTCGTTCTTGCCAATTTTGCCATCACCGTTACTGTCATAGGCAAGGCGCCATTCTAATGGCTTATGCTTTCCATACTCAACAAGCTCATCTTTAGCATGGACAACAATCTTACCGTTATTTTGTTCAAAAATATTCGAGAGTAAATCATTTTCTTCTTTATAGTACCATTGGCCCTGATGGGTATACATACGGGAAGTGTCAAACTGGGTTTCACCCATAGTATGAGGATTACGCCACAAAGGCAATGGGTTCTGGAGAGGAGTATTGGTTGAAGATGAGGAACCTTGACTTTGTGGTAGTTGATTTGGTGATGTTGATGATTGTTGTGAAGACTGCTGCGACGAATACTGATTTTGCAATGAAGGATTTTTTTGCTGCTGGAGCGTATCAGGTTCTGAAGTTGTTCCTTTAGGATGTGCTGTACTATCACTTGGTGAAAGAGGAGTGTTTGGCTGATATTGAGAAAGCTGCTGCTTGCTACTATCTACTGCACTGCTGTCAAGCGGAACAAGTGGTTTGCTTGGCAAATTACTACTATCGACAACACTCGTGTCAGGACGTAATAAGGTACTATCCTTAACAAGGAGGGTGTCTAATCCTTTTCCTGTACTATCTAGTGGAATTATTGGTGGAATAACTGGTCCTTCAGGATTGTCAACAGTACTATCTGAAGAACTGCAACCACTAAAAATCCCCTTGCCAAGACCAGCTGCTGCGAGTGGTGCAAGATCGCTGTGCATTTTATCAACATAAGATGGACCTGGAGCATAGATACTACTTACAGCTGCAGCTCCTGAGACTGCAAGCAACGCACCACTAAATGCATTCCACTGCTCAGCTTTATTGAGCAATTCATAAAAGTTCTTTTTAGCTTCAGGATCAGAATCAGATGCATTTTTGCTTTCATCAAGCGCATCAAGAGCATGCTTGGTATAATTAAGGCCTATGCCAGAGCTAAAGTAACGCACCATATTAGTAATGCCTACCCAATCACCATGAAATGCTCTGCCTGCGTTCATGGTAGCAAGAAGGCCAAGCATTCCTACTCCTGTAAGATATTCTAAGTTTGTCATTGAAGGTTTAGGTTCAGTTTCAGATGTTGTGGAATATTTTTCTGCAATTTTACGCGAAAGTTTAGGCACATAACCAGCAACACCTATTTCAAGCACATCAAATACTACCAAGGTTGGTAATGATGCGCCACCGCTTGCTACTGCAGTTCCAGCAACAAGCCCGGTAAGACCAACAGGGCGAACATAAGAATTTGTAAAGCGCTTGAGCTGCTCAAGAGTATAGGATTTGTCATTACCAATATAATAAGCTTTTATCAATTCATCATAGTGGTCCTTAAGTATTGCTCGAAGTTGAGTATCTGAGTCGTACAAGGTATTAGTATTTGCATTCTTCTTTGAAAACTCTTTTTGAATGGTTTTTAATAATGTTTGATGCTTTTCTAATCGATAGACTGTAAGATGACGCTTAAATTCGGCATCAAACTCCTTCATATCTAAACCTTTTTCCTTGAACGTTTTTTTCAGTGCTTTTTTTAACGCCTTTACTGTAGGAATTGATTCATAGGAAACCATACTGGAAGCACTGCTTGATGATGCTGATGAGGCAGCATCTTTCGATGATGCAGGGGTAGAAGAAACTAAAAGCTCTACTGTAGGTTTTTGATTATCCATAGGCAGCGAGACTGCAACAGCATCATTGATATACGCTTGGTAGAAAATTTCAAACCCTGTTTTTCTTGAAAACGTTCTATCGACAGCAGCGACTTCCTCTACAAGTGCTTCAAGATTATATCGGACAGGTATTATCTCCTCATTAGCCCTTGGACTGCTAGCTGTAGTATTTCCAGAAGAATCCTGCTTAACACTTGCAGGAACACCCCCAAACAAACGAAGGTAGTGATCGACTAAAGCTCGATTAACGGTTAAATCTTGTTTGATTGGCTGATAGAAAGGTGAGAACATATGTCGAAAAAACGAACGAATCTTTGATTCTTTTTTTGGTGTTGGTGCAGGCTGCGAATTTTGAGGTTGATTTTGCTGCGCAGGGCTACTAAGGTCTGACCATTGCGCTTCTTCAACACCATCATCATCATCTTCAACAATTTCATTAGGTGTGTTAAATGTAGATGTATTAGAAGTATTAGGTGTATAAGAATCATAAGGTTCATCAGGAAACGTGCCATCAGATGAATCAGGATCTGTAGTTCTTTTCATAGAGTAACACCCCCTAATATATAATATAAATTGATAGATAATAAGAAAGTAGTACTAGTATATAAATGTTTTGTTTTAGATACTACTAAAGAGTGAGTATATTTGGCATTTTTGGATTAGATGCTCAAAAACAGGGATAAAATTGCATCCACATCATGCCAGAATAATGATAACAATGATAAAAATACTACAATAAACCTACAGATTAAACATATGCTATAGGAACAAAAACAAAGAGTACAAAGGAACTAAAGTGTGCCATAATAAAGTGTGCCATAATAATGTAATAATAAATAATGATAAAAAAAATACAAAAAAATATTAATAAATCAGAAAACAAGACAAACGAGCATGGCCATAAAGCAAAGAAAAAACCAGCAAAAGAAAAAAGTAATAGTAATTGGTGCTGGCCCTGTTGGAAGCACCATTGCATATCTATTAGCAAAGCAAGGATTTATCGTGCATGTGTATGAAGAGCACCCCACCATCGGCATGCCTATCCAATGCACAGGAATTTTAAGCACCTGGGAAAAAAACTGGACACCAATTCCAAAAAACGTAATTGCAAACAACATAACAACACTTACTATTAGCACTGGAGAAACTACAAATGATGAACCTGCAAGAAAAACAAAAACAACAATCAGGCTGCAAACTCCAGAAACCATTGTCCATCGGCAAAAATTTGATACCTGGCTAGCAATGCAAGCTGCCAAGGCAAAGGTAAAGTATTTTCTTAACCATCAATTTATAGGGATACGCAACCATAACCAAAAACAAAGAGTTTTCCATGAAAGGAAAGAAAAAAACAAAAACACAAAAAACACTGCAAAACCAGAAGAAAAAAACGACGAAGCAATATTTTTACACAAAACAACTGGAGCAATGCATTATGAACCCTATGATTTGCTCATTGGCTGTGATGGGGTCAATAGTAAAACCCAAGCATTGCTAGAACAAAAAAAACCATTGCTGTATCTTGGGATGCAAGCGGTTGCCAAAGCAAAAGGCAACGCAAAAGAAATGCAAAGCCAGGCAAGGAAAAAAAGCAAAAAAAAAGACGACAACAACACGCAAAAACTAGCACACCAATATGATACCTATTTTTCCAAAACACCGCATGCCTATTTTGGATGGATTGTGCCTGAAGGAAACGATTATTTTCGAATAGGAATTGCAAGCAAACACAACCATGCCAAAGCATGTTTTGACCATTTTTTTGAGGGATTTTGCAAACAAAATGCAATCCAGCGAGGCTATGAAGCATTTGAGATCGTCAGTTGGCAAAGTGGATGCATTCCTAGCTATGATCCAAAGAGAATCATTGCGAAAGGAAAGCTTGCAGTTTTAGGGGATGCAGCAACCCAAGTTAAAGCAACAACCCTTGGTGGCATCATTCCAGGCATCAAAGCAGCCCATGAATTTGCTGCACGTGCTAGCCATGCACTGCACACCAACCAACCATTGCCAACCCTCAAAAATAAAGATTTAGCAATCAACCAAGAATTACTGCTGCATTTGCTCCTGCGAAACATTCTTGAAGAAGCAAACCCAAAACACATCCAAGAAAGCATTGCACTGCTTAACAATTCTCACCTTCAAGAACTTTTGCAAACAGTTCCACGAGATGAATTTTCCAAGCATAAGGGAAAACTCATTATGACAGGAATTAAAGTTGCTGCCCAAAAAGAACATGTGCTACCACTTCTACGCCTATTTGCCCTCAGCATAAAAACCCTCGCAAAAACAACACTGCAACAAACAAAACACAACTAAGGCAAAAGCAAAACGCAGTGAAAAAAAAAGAAAACAAGAAAAAAAGAGAAATAAGAATTGAACAAACTCCAAGAGCAGCATCAAGAAAGCGACTGGAGTTCTTGCCTGCAATGCGACAGGGGGACCTGCCCCATCCGGGGACCAACAGAATTGCAAAGTAATATATACATTGCCAGACGAAAGGAGCGGGTGCTTGCGCTAGCAAGCACGATGCTGCTCGCAAAAAAAGCAAATTCTCATAGTATCTCACAATACCTATTGACAAAAATCGTCGTTGAATGCGTAGCAAAAAGAGGATAAAACAATCAAAAATAATTCTCTAAAAAATTAAGAAGGAATAAGAAGAGACATCTTATCACTTTAAAGTGGCTACTTTTTCGAAATGTTTATATAATCAAAAAACAATCCACCCACTATTGGATAAAGTAGTGGATGCAACAACCTTAGAAAAAAGGACTAATATCCTAGAAAAAACATGCATCCAAAAAAACAAAACCATGATGGTTCCAGCTTCCTAAGACAAAAGAAAACAGGTGATACCACGATGAAACGCATGACCTTGGGATTTTTATTTTTTAATGCGATTGTGCTCACTGCTACCTTGCTCCTGCGCACATTTTTTAATTATGGGAAAGAAACCCTGCTTGTAAAAGGATTGTATACCCTCTTGCTGTTAGGTGCTGTGCTTCTTTTCTTAAGTATGATAAAAAAGCGTTCCTGGGCTGCTGTTGAAGCATACCATTTCTTACTCTTTGTCTTGCTCGTTGCTGCAAGTGGAGCTG
>JAWAQC010000027.1:0-7588 GCA_038894115.1 Candidatus Woesearchaeota archaeon
TGTTCCCCAACTCTGTGATGTTGATGCAGTGTTATTGAAGCGTACACCAAGCACTCCATTGGGAATTGGTGATGTGTTGCATTTTACAAAAGATGGCCTTTATGAGCGCATAAGGCTTTTTTGGGCATATCACCCTCAGGTGCTTAATGATTTGGGTAAAACCAAATTAGGGGTGGGTTACACTCATTATTTTTTCCCTCAACAAAAAACTGAACAGGACCTTCTTAGACAATTAGAACAGGGAATTCCTCTTCTTGACAAGCAGCTTCATATTGTAGCTAAATACACTCAGTATAAGAATACAGGGACATCTATAATTCCTATTTTTGAGCAGTATGTTCCAGCAGCGGTTAGCAGCATTTATTCGATGTTATTACAGACAAAATAAGCAGTATTTTAAAGTCTTCATTAAAAGATTCATTCCTGCGCATTAGCTACTACCTTATCCTTTTATACTCAATCCCCCAACGTTTTTGCGCATGCGACCAGTATGCCAAAAATGCCATAGGGCAGAATCTGGCAGGCATTGCCAGACCATCTGCTCTATTTCCTTTTTTTTAACGATACCATACTCCTCTTTTGTTTGTGCATGATAGTACTTTACGGTAAGCAGGTGCTAGGGAAGCTCAATCCTTTGCTTTTTTATAACAATTAACCCGTCTTTTTCCATGCTTGCAAGAATTTGGTAGAGGTCGTTACGATGGAAGATGAGTGATATTGTTTTAATCGAAATTGCTTTTTTCTTTTTTTGATTGTTTCTTTGATCCAGGAATATCTTTTTCCCTTCTTGACTTTCTTTTTTGTTTTTTAGAATGCCTCTTTTTTGAGAAGCTTGTCGTGTTTTCTTTCCCTTTTTTCCTTCTGTTTCTTTCTCTTCTTTTTCTGTTCTTTTTCCAAGCAAAAGTTTTAGGATTTGACCTCTTACATATCTTGGGGAATCCTTAAATACAGATTGTTTTGAAATTGATTTTATTCCTGTTTTTTTAGCAGTGATATGAAGGGCACCATAATCCATTAGAGCATTGTGCCATAGCCTCGATTGTCCTTTTGGAATGCAGGCAAGCGCAATGTGCTCAAGGTTTTTGTGGCTTATGGTTTCTGGAAGCTTAAATGTTGCAAGCAGCACCCTTCTGATATTGGTATCAATCACTGCAACAGGTTGGTTAAATCCAAAGGCAAGGATTGCCCTTGCCGTATATTTCCCAATTCCAGGCAATGCAAGCAATGCCTGCTCGTTGGGTGGAATTTTTCCCTTGTGCTTGGTACAGATCATTTGTGCTGCCTGGTGAAGGCGCAATGCGCGCGCATTAAATCCAAGCCCAGACCATAGTTGCAAGAGCTGGCTTTTTTTTGCCTTGGCAAGGCTTTGCACTGTTGGAAACTGCTCAAGAAATCGGTTAACGTAGGGAATGACTCTTGATGCTTGGGTTTGTTGGAGCATTATTTCAGAAACTAAAATTGCATAGGGATCGGTTGTTTTTCTCCAGGGAAAATCTCTCTTATTTTTTTGATACCAGCTTAGCACTCTTTTTTGAAATGCTGCGATTGCCTGCTTGGATGGAATGTTTTCTACCTTCTTTGCTTTTGTTTTTGCTTCTGGTTTGTTTTCCTGCTTTAGCTCGATTTTTTGTGATGTTGCTTTCTTCTTTGCTACCATTTTCCTGATTGATTTTTCAGGGTTTGGTTTAGGTTTTTTGTTCTTTTCTTTTTCTCTCTGCTGTTTTTTTGGTTCCATTGTTTTGGTATTGTTGTTTCATTCTTTTTTTATTTTTGCTTTTTCTTTTACGCAGCCAGCATCAAGAAAGCGACTGGAGTGAATGCCTGCAATGCATTAGGGGGACCTGCCCCATCCGGGGACCAACACAATTGCAAAACAATGTGCGCATTGCCAGACGAAAGGAGCGGGTGCTTGCGCAAGCAAGCACGATGCTGGCTGCGGCTGCTTTTTTTCTATTATTTTATTGCCTTTTTCTTTTTCCCTCTGTTTTTACTCCATTTCTTTACTTCGTTTGTTTTTTTTCTTGTGTCCAAACCCTTATGAGTCAAAAGACCATATGAATCCATAAATTATTTATATCAGCCATCCTCTTACTTTTTTATCTTTGCAGTCTCCTTACAGGCTAATTTTGTGTCGGCCTAAAGGTTCGTATTGTTCTCTTTTTATATGAGGTGGTTGATGATGGGGTTTTTTGACAAAGTCGCGTTTTGGAAAAAAGAAGAAGACCGATTTTCTGGATTGAACAACCTTGGGTCTTCCCATCAGAGTTCATCTTCTAATCCATTTATGGAAAATCCTTTTGGCCACGACAGCCATGACCCTTTTGGCAAAAGCCCTTTTGGAGACCATTACGATGTTAGTATGCATTCCTTGCCTTCTGGGCATGATGTTGCAGGAATGACTCGTGACCCTCATTTAGGGCTTACCAATCCAGCTACTGCATCAACAATGCTCTCTCAAGGCAAAGTTTCAGAAATTCAACAACAACCCTTTAGCCCTGATCTTACTCGTACTCAAATGCTTGAAAAAGATATCCAGCTTATTTCCAGTAAACTTGATGCTGTAAAAGCAACCATTGACCATATGAACCAACGGCTTGAGACCATAGAGCGCATAGCCAAAAATCAGCAGCAATATTAGTTGCCTGTCTTCCTTATTTAACACAGGTTTTTTTGCTTACGATTGCTGTTTTGTTTTTGCAGCATTCTTTTTTCCTTTATCCTTCCTCATTATCATTTAAGGACCATTATCATTAAGGATTACTCTATTGGTTTATTGCTATGAAAACAAAAAAACCCTTGCACGCATCCTTTTTTTCATTGCTGGTAGCTTTTTTATCACGCTCTTGGTTTGTTTTTTTTCTTTTTATCCTCCTTGTTTTGATAGATCAGGTTTTCAAACACACCCTTACCACTTTTTTTTTAACCCCTAATCTAGGGATTTATATTACCACTAATACAGGCGCAGGCTTTAGCCTTTTTAACGGACAAAACACCTTTTTAGCCATTATTACCTTTCTTTTTTTGGTCATTTTTTCCTGGTATTGTTATGCATACAAGCTCTATCAAACTCCTTTTGTTTATCCGGCAATCTTTCTTTTAGCAGGAGCATTTTCAAATTTTATTGACAGAATTTTTTTTGGCCATGTTATTGATTATCTTATGATTTTTTGGTGGCCAGTGTTTAACCTTGCAGATGTTTATCTTACTCTTGGTGCAGCCTGGTTTTTATGGCTTGAATTGAAAAACTCTAGGAAACAAAGAAGCATTCGTGCTCCTTTTTCATCATCAGAATCTGGCTGTTTCAAGCCTGTAAAAAATTCTCACAACAAACCTCACACAAAAAAGCAATAACAAAACATCCTTACCCTGTTTCGTATTGCCAGAATCTCTTCGATTTTTTTGTAGCAAGATGTTTTTCTTTCTTTTCTTAGCATTATCTTTTATGGTCCTTGCCTATGGATATTCTTTTTATGGATTGTTTTTACCAGCGCTTTGTTTCTATGCCAAGTAAATATCCCAGATGCTTAATAAGAATGTGCAGGATGAAAAATTCAATGCAGGCAATTGCCAAAAACAGCAGGTTAAAGCCAGTCATAATGCTTGCAAAAGCATATGCTCCAATTACCCAGTCAAGCTGGTCAAACACAATCCAACGTTGACCTGGCTCTTTTCCTATTCTTCGCTTCACAAAACTTTTTAGTGCATCACCAAACAAAGCTCCAAACCCAAGCAGCAGTCCAAATGCTCCAAAGGTAAGCAGTACAGGCAAGGTTTCTTTGCCACTATTGTTTTCTTGCAGTGCGTGGTAATGCGCAAGCCAGGCTTTGTCTGCTCCAAACCCTGAAAATGCAATCATCCCTAAAAGTATTGCAATAATGACACCAAAAACTATACCAAACACAAGGCCCCGCACTGTTTTGTTTTTTCCTAATATGGGTTTGCCTCCAATTGTTTTGTTTGCATCAAGTGGATAATCTAAGAACTTTAGTTTTCTAAAGAAAACAGGAGCCATATTAGCAAAGGCAGCAGGCAAAAAAAAGAAAAAAACTTGGATGAACATAAGGAGTGAAAATTCCATTGTACTTTCCCAGGTTTTTTCTTTTGGAATCTTTATTTCTTTTGGAATCTTTCTTCTTACGAAATGCAACCATTGGTAAACCCAAAAGATTTATAAAGCGTTTTTCTTTCCCTTGGTTTGTTCTTTTTTATAACATCATATTTTGGTGTTTGGTGTTGTATGGTCATTTTTAGGATTTGCTTATGGTTATGATGATAGAGTATTTATGATTATTGATGCTTGTGTTTTTATACATCATTGCCTTTTTATTTTGTTTGTTTTATTAATGTTCCTCTCTATTCCTTTTTATGGTTTTACCATTATCAACAACCTTTATGTTTATGTGGTTCGCTAACAATATAAAACGAGGAGAATTACTATGATTAGCCAAAAACGATCTGTGCGCAAGCCTTCTGGCGGAAAATATCATGCCTATCGCAAAAAGAAAATGTATGAAGCTGGCAGCAGTCCAGCCTTAACAAAAGTAGATAAAACTACAAAAGTGCGTAAAGTCCGTGCAAAAGGGGGCATCATCAAGCTTAAAACCTTGACTGTTGCCTATGCTAATGTTCTTGATCCTAAAACAAAGAAAGCTCAAAAAGCAGCTATCAAGACCGTAGTTGAAAATACGGCAAACCGAAACTATGTTCGGCGAAATATTTTTAACAAAGGAGCAATTATTGAAACAGAGCTTGGCAAAGCAAAAGTAACCTCACGGCCTGGCCAAGATGGTGTTGTGAATGCAGTGTTGGTAGAGAAATAATTGCCAGGTAGTGTTTTTTTTGTTTCTTTCTCTCTTGTACTTTCTCTTTCTTTTTTCTTTCCTGTTTCTTCTTTTTTCCTATCCCTTCTGTTTTTACGTCATGGTTTTCTCCAAAACCTTTTTAAATCCCTTCTACTCCCCGTTTTCTTCTAATCTTTGTTAGCTTCCTTATAATAAAAAGAACAAACAACTCCTTAATGACGAGTATGGCGATAGTAGTTTAATGGTAGAATACAGGACTGTGGATCCTGGGGAGGGGGTTCGATTCCCTCCTATCGCCCCATTATTATTTTTACAAGGTTTTTGCTACTTTGCCTGTTTACCCTTTTATCCTACTTAGGTTTTATCCCACATAAGTATTGTATTCGTTGCGCGTTTGGTGCTTACCATTCCAATCATTGCTGTTGATTGTATGAAGAACTATGGCAAAAAACCAACAACAACCTCTCTCTCCGGTCGTTTCTCCTCAGGCTGATTCTTTATCTAAGCAAACTCTTTCATCGTTGCAAGAATCGTTTTCAGGCATTGAAAAAAAGTGGCAGGATGCCTGGGAAAAGGCAGGGATTTTCAAGGCAAAAGAAGAGGGCAAAAAATTCTATGTGCTTGAGATGTATCCTTATCCTTCTGGGTCAGGATTACATATGGGCCATGCAAGAAATTATGTGATTGGCGATATTTATGCACGTTTTAAGCGTATGCAAGGATATAGTGTTCTTTATCCTATGGGCTACGACAGTTTTGGCCTTCCTGCTGAAAATGCAGCAGTCAAAGCAAAAAGCCATCCTAAACTATTTACCGAGCAAGCTATTGCAAATTTTATTACCCAGCAAAAAATGCTTGGATTAAGTTATGACTGGGATAGGATGGTTGCTTGCCATACTCCAGAATACTACCATTGGGACCAGTGGATTTTCTTAAAAATGTATGAAAAAGGGTTAGTCTATAAAAAAACATCATCGGTGAATTGGTGTCCTGAATGCAAGACCGTGCTTGCCAATGAGCAGGTCCATAATGGGTATTGCTGGCGTCATACCCAAACCAAAGTAGAGCTTAAAGAGCTTGACCAGTGGTTTTTTAAAATCACTGCCTATGCCCAAGAACTGCTTGATGGACTTGATTCTTTGCAGTGGCCAGAAGATGTTAAGATGATGCAGCGCAATTGGATAGGCAAAAGCACCGGCGCATTGCTTACCTTTCCAATCAAGGAAAGCCCTTCTGGCAAGGGATCATCTGCTCCTGGATCATCGGCTCCTTCTTCAATAACCGTTTTTACAACCAGGCCAGACACGTATTTTGGCATAACCTATCTTGTCTATGCTCCTGAGCATCCTGATGTTTTGGCGTTGGTAAAAGGCACTGACAAAGAGCAGGAAGTCCGCGCTTTTATTAGAAAAGTTGTTCTTGAGGACAAATTTACTCGCACTGCCCAAGACAAAGAAAAAGAAGGTATTTTTCTTGGCAGGTATGCGATTCATCCTCTTACAGGGCAGGAAATTCCAATTTATACTGCTAATTATGTCCTTAACGAGTATGGTACAGGCGCAGTCATTGCAGTGCCTGCCCATGACCAACGAGATTTTGAGTTTGCAAAAAAATACCACCTGCCTATCAAGTATGTGATCCTTCCAGAGCAATACAAGGAGAATCCAGATGCAATCCCTCCTTCTTTTTATGAGCGGGCATATGAAGATCCTGGAATTATGATCAATTCTCCAGGTTTTAATGGGATGAAAAGCACCCAGGCAATGGGTGCAATAACTGCAATGCTTGAGCAGCGTGGGATTGGAAAAGGAACTGTTCAATATAAACTACGGGATTGGCTTGTAAGCAGGCAACGGTTTTGGGGAACACCAATTCCTATTATTTATTGCCCAACCTGCGGTATAGTTCCTGTGCCAGAAAAAGACTTGCCTGTCTTGTTACCAGACAATATTACATTTAGTTCAGCGCAAAATCCCTTGCTTGAGTATGAGCCGTTCCTTAAAACGACCTGTCCCTCATGCAAAGGCCCTGCAAGAAGAGAAACTGATACTATGGATACCTTTACCAATAGTTCTTGGTATTTTTTGCGCTATACTGATGCAAAAAACAAGACCTTGCCATTTGGCAAAGAAAAAGCAGATTTTTGGATGCCAATTGACTTGTATATTGGAGGCAAAGAGCATGCCTGTATGCATCTTATTTATTTTCGCTTTTACACCAAGTTCTTGCGTGACTTAGGCTTGCTTAGTATTGATGAGCCAGCGCGTACTCTTTTTAACCAGGGGATGCTGCACAAAGAAGGTTCAGTGATGTCAAAATCCAAGGGTAATGTTGTTTTGCCAGAAGAGATTTCAAAACAGTATGGGATTGATGCAGCACGATTTTTCTTGGTTTTTGTCGCAGGTCCTGATAAAGATATGGAATGGTCAGACCAAGGCATTGAAGGCACTGCACGGTTTGTTAAGAAAGTTTATTCGCTTTTGCATGCTCCATGTGCAACAGCATCATTTTCCGATACTTATGCTCGTTCTTCCACAACCTCTTCTTTGGCTTTTCTTTTGGCTAGTCAATCCCTAACACCTATCTTGCCAGCAACCATTAAAAAAATCATTGCCCAGCAAGGATATACCTTGCAGGACAAGATTTACCTTTCCCAAGTCTATAGCGCAATTAGTGAAATCACTCACTTTATTGAAACGCTTCGCTATAACTTGGCCTGCACTAAGCTTATGGAACTAACCACTCTTACAGCAAAGTATGTGTTTTCACCTTCTACAAACCCTCTT
>JAWAQC010000028.1:0-7558 GCA_038894115.1 Candidatus Woesearchaeota archaeon
GTCAGGCAAAAACTGGCGTGAAAAATTTAAGAATGCATCCATAAGCAACAAAAGGCAAGCTTCATCACCATCACAATCCCTGCGCAATGCTGCGTGCCACAAAGGATGGGCAAACAATGCCTGTGCTTGGGTAAATCCGATAATTCTGCCAATCATCCCTGCAGAAATATGGGGTGCTAGTCCAATCACTAAACAGCCAATAAGGTCTTCTTTTGTTTTAGCATTGTAATAGGGCTCCATTCCATAAAATGAAACAAGCAGATGGTCAATAAATTTTGAAATTCGCAACAGCACGTCAGCAGCACTTGCATCAGCCAGTGAAGGATTTGCTGGAATAATAATGTCCTGGGGTTTAAGCTCAAGAATTTGCTGGTCATCAACTAATGGATTTCCAAGATAATCATGGGTATATCCCAAAGAAAGAAGACGCTCTACACTGACATGAATTTCTTTTGGTTTAAAATGGGTTTGTGGCAGCTCGGTTAAATCATATCGTGTAGTGCCATCTTTATTGACAGCAAGCTGATATTTTGCACGTAAATATCCTTTTGCCGGATGTTCAGGCAAATGGTCTTTATTAGCAGTTCCTCGTACCCCTTTTACTAATTCTGGTTCAGGGATATTTAAGGTTGCTAGAATCTGATCGTGCAGCTCCTTGAGGGGAATGGTTCGCAATGCGTAGCGTTTAGCACCAGGGACAGGATCGCTAAGTATTGCTCCGGTTGTTGGATGGACATAACGTGGCTGGGTTTGTTGTTTGCAGATTTCACAGGATAAAAACAACCGTTCTGCTTTACAAGCATCGCAGTAAAAAAGCGCAACCTGAGCCTCAACCATCCCCTGGGCAACTGCTGCTGTTAATGAGCGCAAACGCCCTCCCTGCTCGCCGACAGGAAATAAGGTATGGGGGCTTCCTATTAATTTTCTCATCTTTGCTTTTTCCGGTCTGCCCATCCTTGCACCAATAAAGGTTCCTGCCTTGTCACGCAAGGGAATGCCTGAGAGGGTTTGAAGAAGGGTAAGCACTGGTGGCAATGCTTCTTTTCTTTCATACGCACGATACCATGCAGCAACTAGAGCATCGCTCTTTTTTTTCTGGCTTGTGGATTCATCAGCGCTCATAGAAGGCTGCAATGGTGAAGGAGAAGCATCTGAAGGTAAAGAAAAAGGACCTGGTTTTTTACGATATTTAGAATCAAGCAACCCAAAGTGCAAAAGCAAGCTAAACCCTACCTCTGAAGCAATGACAATAAATTCTTTATGGATCAAAAGATGTGGTGCACCGATCTTTTCAAGAATTGTTTTTGCTTTTTCAGTGTGCTTGCAAACTAGTTTAATAATGCCTTTTTCATCTTCAATCACTTTTGCTGCAGAAAGCCAATGGAACAAATAAAAAAAGTCATCATAGGTTAAAAGCGTGAAGAAATAGCTATAGGAAGGATGATAGGGAATTTGCAAGGTTTCAGAAAGGGTCAGTGCTTGAGAAGCTGTTGGAAAAACACGAAGCGGTGCTAAAAGATAGGAAGATGCCTGCTCCTTACTAATCCCAAGCATTAAGGAAAACAGTGCGGCTGCCTGAGATAAAAGCGGCTCAGAAAAAAGAGCATCGGGATGAGATGCAGAAAGCGTATGGTGTTGCATTACATCATGACGTGATAAAAGTGCTACAACAAGTTCTTGGACCCACCATTCAGGGCAATACCCAGGAGGAACTAGTTTATGACCGTTTTCACTAAAATCACCATAGCTAAACAAAATATCGCCTAAAAATAAAATTTCTTTAATACTTGGATGCAGCCGTTTTGCCTGGGCAATGTCAGTAATTTGGACCACTGCACCATCATCAAGCAAGACGATTGGACCATCAATGGTGTCATTAGTGGTTAAAGCTGCACCTTTGCCTGGCCTTTCAATTTTAAGTTGGGTGCCGATTGCAAGATAATTATCTAACACCACCATCGTTGCTGGATGGATAGATGCTGCTGAAAACCCATTGTTCCTTCCTTTACCATAGCGAAGCCTAAACCCACCTGGACGCATAGGAAGCCCAAAAATTGGTCTTCCGGCAACTGCATCAGTAATATAGGTATTGTTAGGGGTGATTTTGCCTTGCTCTTCTTCTTTAGCAACTGCATGGGTTGCGTGAATTTTTGCTTTTAAATCAAGAAATGCGCTCAAAAATTCCCAAGAAATGCCAAACTCTGCTCCCCATTTTTCAAGGCGTTTCCAAAGTTTTGGAGCTTTTTGCGCAAGACCCTCGGCTAAAACAAGGCATAATCCGCCACGGAGATAATTCGTTTCAATTCTGGCTAAATCTTTGTAGTTGGAAACTTCCACTTTTTCTGTGGGATCGCCGCTAATTTCAACAGGAATGTTTCGTATCAAGAATCGAATTTCCTCAGCAGAAGGAAAATACTGCAAATTTGTGACGCGCTCATGATAATCTTGAATTTCAAGAACCGTGCGCTCTATTTCTTGGAATGTGGGATCGTAGGCAGCTAAGCCTAGCTGTGTTCGAATATAATCTGCAAGCACAACAGAAAATGCAGCTGCCGTACCTCCCGCACCGCGGATTGGTCCTGCATAGTAGACTGCTAAATACTCCTGGCCATCGTTTCGCTTTTTGATTTTTGCTTCGATAAATCCTTCCAGGGGAGCTGCAACAATACCAGCAGTATTATATGCCATCCCCACACGAATACCTACTTCAATTGCTTCACGTAAATCTTGAAACTTGCAAAACTTGCCCTTTGCTACTTCTTCTCCAATTTTAAGCGCTACCCTCCAATCAAGAGCACCATACTGCTCCTCAAGCTTTTTAATGCGTTGGGTCATGCCAGAACCAACAAGATGAGGTGCAGCAATGGAAATTAAACCCTCGACACGCTCTGCCATGGTCCTAGCAAGAGGGATATCAACATAAGGTTCAGGGTCATATCCAAGCCTTCGCGCTTTGGTTGCGTAGCTAAGAGCATGACTTACTTCTTTTTCGATTGCTGTAAAATAGGCAATCATGGCTGGACTTGCAGCAGGAAATTGCAACTGCTCAGGGCTATTGTTAGGATAAGAAGATTCAGAATAAGAAGAAGGAGTTTGCTGTTGCAGAGGCTGGTCTATTTGGGACAAATCATTATTCGTTTGAACTGGCGTTCCTGATGGTAAAGTCTGGGTTTTTTTGAATGGCGCAAATGGTTCTTGTTTCATGGAACAATAAGACCTCATATTTTTTATGGTGGATGTGAATGTTATTAACTCCCAATTAACTGCAATACTTCCTTTGTTTTATTCGAAATTAAGGATTTTAGCTTGGCGATCGTGAAGGCCCACCAAAACTGCCCTTGCTGGTTGGGGTTTAAGCCCTACTTTGCGCTGATAGTCGGTTTCATCGACCCAACAGGATGCATTAATTAAAATGGTTGAGCGATAGGTAGCAATGGTTGTACGATGAACATGGCCTGAGGCAAAAATATCAGGAACTTGGTTTATTACTAAATGGTCTGTGGGGCCTGGAATATAAAGAGTTGAGGTGTGTGCAGGAGCAAGATGCCGTTTTTGAAGCAACAGCGACATAATTTTATCAACACGCTCAAGCCCCCCTGTATTGCGAATTTCTGAAATCGTATCAGCATAGTATGGGAAACTGTATCCGTGGTAAAGCAACACAGTAAAGCCTGCAAATGAAGGAGTTTCACCAATTTTTACCACTGAAGGGCTACTCAAAAAAGTGACATGGGGAAGGTGCGACAAGCGCTTAAAAAACTGCTGGTCCAAGGGAGGTTGTGGCTCAGAAAGGCGGGAAGCATCGTGGTTTCCAGGAATAATCAAAATTCGTTTTGATGAAGGAATGGAAAGGACAATCTCTTCAAAACGCTCATATTGCTGATAAATGTCAGCGACTGCTAAATCCTCAAACTGGCTAGGGTAAATCCCAACTCCTTCTACATTATCCCCCATAAAAAAAATATACTCAAGTTTTTTTGCAAGATGGCGTTGCTGTGCATTTCCATAGTTGCCAGCAATCCATTGCATGAGTTTATGAAAGGGTTCGTGTAAAAAATGCTTAGCTCCAACATGCAAATCACCTAAAAATAATGCATAAGATTCTTGAGGTGAGCGTGGATATTCATGCAAATGCGGAGTATCGGGAAAAACAAGGTTTGAACAAAAAATAACATTTTGACCAGCATACCCTACTATGCCAACAACTTCGTCATGCACAAGATACTGAGCTTGAGAAAAGAGGTCTGGCTTTGCTTTGCTAATCACAACTTTTCCAACACCGGTTGGATCTTCCACCTCAAGTAAAAGATTCCCATTCTTTGTTGTGGTAATTTCTTTAACCATCACAATACAACTTACTGCCTCATTGTCTTTTTTCTTAAGAATATTTCGAAGCGAGGTTAAACCTACAAGTTCTTGACGATAAAGAAGCATGGATTTAATTTTAACATACCGGTCATTAAAGTATGCTACAAAATCACTTACTTCTTTTTTTGATGGTGGTTGTGTGTAATTGAAAAGAATCGTTAAGGGAGGCAGCCGTGAGGAATGTTCAGAAAAACTGTGCTGCGAATCTTGAGGTTCTGTTTGGGAAAAAGAATGCTGTAAAGACGCTTTTGTAGAATTAAAAAGTAAATTTGATGGAGCAGATCTTTGTGATGAGAGTGCAGCTGATAAAGAAGGAAGTGAAGTTGATGCGGATCCTAATACTTGAGAAGAATGAAGATTTGCACTGTTAGGTTTGGAAGAAACCTGAGAAGAACCATGAGGAGCGGATGATGAAAAGGGTGGTGTAGTGGGTTGTTGCGGTATTGAAAAAGGCAATTGATGGAGCAAAAAAAATTCAGTAATTGCATCTTGCAGTTCTTTGCTTAAAACCAAAGATGCAGAGGCTGGCTGCTGCATTGCATTCTCCTGATAATGATCAAGGGTAAGGGGTTTTGTAAGTAACGCTGATTTAAGTTCTGGATGCAAAAACAACCCTTTTTTTAATAAAAATTGAACTAATGTTTTTAAGGTGGTTTCGTCAACTGTTGGAAAAGGAGAGGGTTGTTCCATGGTGTAAGAAAAGAAACAATTATTTGCTATACCTATTCTTTTTATATTGTTTTTAATATATTTTTAACAGATTAGTAAAATAAAAAAGAGGTTTATTAAACGTTGATTACAAGAGAGTTTAAATGCCAGAGGCTCTTTTTAAAATATTCTTAATAAAACTATTCTTAAAAAAAGGAAAAACAAAGTCCAAGGAAGTAATGGCAACGCTATCGTGGATAAAAAGGATTGCAGTACCTCTTAAAGATTTAGTTTTTCAGTGATAAGTTTTTTTGCCCGCAAAGCTGTTTGTGGTGTCATTGCATGAGTGATTTCTTTTGTTCTTCCATACCTTCCTTTCGAAACCACTTTTGCATTGATAAGGCCAAGCATGTCAAGCTCAGCAACAACATCAGAAACCCTTCGTTGCGTCAGCGGGCGCAAATGCAACTTGTGGCAAAGCGTGTCTTTGTAATAATCATAGACATCGCCAGTAAAAAGTTTTTCTTTTCGAGTTGCCAGCAAATGCAAAATCGTATACAGAACTGCAAGGTATTGTCGTGGCTGGCTTTCAATAATATCTATTGCTTTGTCTTTCTCTATTTTTTCTTCTGCACTATCTAAATGGGCAATGGTAATAGTGCGACTATCTTGGCGTTCTGCAATCTCGCCGGCAACGCGCAATAAATCCAATGCACGGCGAGCATCGCCATGGTCACGTGCAGCATACGCAGCACATTTTTCAATAACACCGGTTTCAAGAACACCTTCTTTGAATGCTTTTTTTGCACGCTCGCGCAAAATATCTTGAAGTTGAAAAGCATTGTAGGGAGCAAAAACAAGTTCTTCCTCTGAAAGCGAGCTTTTAATCCTGGGATCAACATGCTCAATAAAAAGCAAATCGTTGGAAATTCCAACCAAGGTTAAGGTTGCTGTTGAAAGCTCGCTGTTGATGCGAGTGAAATTGTAAAGAATACCATCTCCTATTTTTTTGACAAGATAATCAATCTCATCTAAGACAAGAATAATGACTTGTTTTTGGTTGTCAATGGCTGAAAAAAAAATTTTATAGATTTCCTCAGTAGGAAGGCCAGTAGGTGGAATTGCTTTGCCAAACTCCCGAGCAAGATGAGCAATGAGGCGATACTCTGTGTCTGCAACGTTTTTTAGTTTGCAGTTAACATAAAGAATCTTTAATGGGATGTCTTTGTTTTTTGCAACCTGCAATAATTGTTTTGTAACATGGGTTGTTGTAAGTGTCTTGCCTGTTCCTGTTTTGCCGTAAATAAAAACATTCGATGGCTTTTCAAGTTTGAGTGCAGGAGCAATAATGTTTGCAAGCGCCATAATTTCTTTTTCACGATGTAACAACACCGTTGGCTCATAGGTGCTTTGCAAGACTGCTTTGTTTACAAAAAGAGGTTCTTTCGTAATATATTTTTCAAAAAATTGTTGAATTGGTTTCATGGTAGAATCACATTTAACAAACGACAAAATTTTAATATTTGAGAGTGGTTAGTTGTGGTGTATTTATTAAAAACAAGGAAACATAAAAAAATAAAGATGTGGGGAAACATAAAATTTGCTTAAGGTTTTGCTGTTATTAATTTCCACAGGAAACCATGGTTATAATGTTGCCTTTATAAAATCTTTCATTTTTGATAGTATTTAATTTGCTTCTAATTTATAATACAAAATTAAAAATCAATATAGATTTTGAAATAACAGATAATTTATAGAAATACCATATAAAAACAAAAAATAAATCTATCAAAAAACAATATCAAAAACCATATAAAAAGGGAAGAAATTGTAATTAAAAAATCATAATATTTTAACAAAAATAAAACAAATACCCACACCTTTATTTCAAATGGAAAAAGAGATAATTATTTGATATCAACACTCACAATACTAAAATTCTGTTTCTTACCTAATACTCTTAAAACAGAATTGTAGCTATTCTTAACAACAAAGATAAAAAACAAGATCTTATATTTTTAATAAATAGATGTAAAACAACTTTACCATATCCTTTATTAGTTTCTGTATTGAAAATAATAAGGTGTTTTTTGTTATTGGTTTTTATAAATTGATTTTTTATTGAACATACATAGAGAAGTATTTTTGTTTTTATGATTCTTTTTTATAATCAATTATAGAAAAGATTTTTTACGGTATTATTTTATGATTCTGTAAATAACATACAAATTTTTACTCTGTATAATCTTCTATAAAATCATTTTTATTGTGTTTCCATAGGAAACAAAGGTCTGAGTGTATTTTTATAACTTGTTTTTGTTGTTTTTGTTTTTTGTTGTTGTTTTTCTTTATTGATTAAAAATATCTATCCTATTTTTTTTATTTTCATTCTCTTAGTAGACTATTATTGTTTGTGTCTTTCTCTTTTTTTTAGTTTATGAATCAATACTTATTTTAATTAGAACACATTTTTATTTCAAATTAAAAAGAAAGGAATGAAGAAAAAAACCAATACAAATTATTAGAAAAAGCAAATGTAAGA
>JAWAQC010000029.1:0-7140 GCA_038894115.1 Candidatus Woesearchaeota archaeon
CTGCAAATCCAAAATAAGGGTAAGGAGAACGCAAGGTTCTACCGGTAGCTGCATCTTTTTGTTTATAGGCAGGCAAGCATTGGTAGAGTGGCAAATTTCCTGAAGTAGAAGTAATTGAACCATCATCAAAAGTATAGGTTGTTCGTCGCTTGCCATCACCACCTTGCACTGGCGGTGCATTAGGCTCTATGGTAGCCAAAACATAGGGCACGGAAAGCAAATCACGGATAGAATTAGGAACTAAAGAAGCCCTAAAATCATGAGGGTATGCTTTTGCGAGTTCTTTTGCTTGGCTATTGCTTACCAGATATTCCCATTTTGCTTCTTGTAATCGCGAAGGGATAGGCAACAGTTGAAAAATAAGGGGATCTTCTCTTGATGCCTTTGCATAATCTTCTGGATTATCCCAGGTAAAATTATTGCGGACTTCAGTAGCATTGAGCACAAGAATTTTTACATCTTGGTAATCGCATAAACCTCCTTCATCACAAACACTCACCCGAACAACATGAGGGCCCACATCAGTAAGATTGGTCTGATAGGTTGCCTTACGCTTTGTCTCAAGATACGATAAGGATGCTTGCCATTGGTTCTCATAAAGAATAGGGGAAGAACGAACAAAATAGCCCCAAGACTGCTGGCATGAATCATAAGGGTATGCACAGTTGAGTTGTTCTTGATGTAAGGTAACCATCTGCTCGCCTAAATAAAGCACGTCAGTCAGCAAATACCCAGTAGTAATCTTGTTTTTTTGATCATAGGTAGCTTTCCATCCTGAATAATTGTATGTTCTGTTAAGATACCATCGGTTATATCCATCAAAAGATCCATTAAACCCAACATCCATATCTGGGTCATAGCCATATGGATCAATTGTAATAGTATCCCCTGCAACAACAATAATATCATACAAATTGCTAAGACTAATTCCTGCCGTTAGATGAATATAATCAAGCACAGGGTAGCGATTATGGATTCCAAAATAAAAACCATAAGGGGTTCCATCAATAAGAGACTTCTCATCAGTAATATTCACAACATAGGTATATGCTGCTTGGGCTTGCGCACATTCGCTACGATATGGATCGCCTAATGCAATGCAAGGAAAACGCACTTGTGAAACATGCATTCCAGGTTTATGGCACTGCACTAAGAGAGGAAGTTTTGTGCGCGTTCTTGGAGAAAGACAATCAATAAGCGTACTTGCATTTTCCAAAAGATGAAAATGTAAATGAGTAATTTCTTTTCTAACTAAATGGGTAGCAAGCTCATGGATTTGTTTAAGCCTAACATCATGTTTGACCACATGGGTTGCAGTCGTAAGATTAACCTTTGTTTGAGGAGAACTTAGGCTTGCGGGCAAATTCAGCGTGAAAAACACACTATCGTGGGTTATGCGCACATTGGTTTGAGGTGTTCCAAGCGTAATGTTATATTCAGGAAAGAGGTCAGAAAGCGTTGTAGGATTAAGACAGGTTATGGTTTTATTTTGCACATAGATTCTCAGCATCCGCTCAAGCGTGAATGCTGAATGGTAGGTCTCGCAAAACTCCAGCTCTAAAGGATGAAGAGGGGGATTAGTGCCAAACTGGTCACATAAAGGATATAAATATCCCAGCAGATGAGGTTTTGTATACATGCTTGTTGGAAAAATAAATCCAAAAGCAGGTGGAAAATCATAAATGTTTTTTACAGAAGTATTGATTTCTGGATAAAAAGGAGGAAGAGGATAAAAAGTTCCTTGCTGAACGGTTTGCCTTCGGATTGCTATGGTAACATTATAAATTTGGCCGCTGATTTGGACAGGAACCACATACGAGCCATATTCATAGCCTTGCAATGGAAATCCAAATGGATTGGTAAGACGAAGAGGCAATGGCAATCCTGCTGCTTGGTAATGATATAATACTCCGCCTTGCCTGCCAAGCAGGAGCAAACCTTCTTTTGCAGCCTTTGAAAAACAGCTTTGAACAAGCGTGTCAAACTGGGCAGCAGTCTGGGAATAAAGAACAAGATCATCATCTGAAGTTGTGGATTTTGGAACTAATGCAACAATAAGCAAAAAGACAAGCAAGAGTAAAAACAAAAGGACTAAAATACCAGTGATTTGTCCTTTAGGATACCTAGGAGGTTGGAAGCAAACCATACGTAGGAAAGAGTAAAAACAGTGTTTTTATTTTTATTGTTTTATGAAAAAAAGAGCAATAAAAGATTAATAAAAAAATGATAAAAGGAAAGATAAGGAATTGTGATGCATACAAACATGGTTTTGGGTATTGACCCCAGGATACTTTGCTGGTAGTTATGATGTTCCTTCTTGATTAATGATAATGACAAACGATTCAGTATAGGTCTGCTGGCCACTAGTAACTTTAACAGTAAATCCATAATTACCCTGTTGTGTTGGAATTCCACTTATCGTACCTTGAGAAGAAAGGCTTAATCCTGGAGGGAGTGTGCTGCCTGGCTCTAAGGAAAAGACAGGCTGCTGCATTCCTATTGTTGTAAACGTAAAAGTATAAGGAACATGCTTAATTCCTTCAGGTAAAGTAGTATCTATGATGCCCATAGCAGGATGCACAGTTATTGTGTAGGTGCGCATTATTTGTATGGTATTTCCAGCTGCTTTAAGAGTAAAGACTTTTTGTTCTTTTTTGGTAGGTGTTCCTGTAATTGCTACCTGGTATCCTGTTGTAGGTGATAGCGTAAGTCCTGAGGGCAAACTCCCACTTGTAACAGACCAAGTATATTGGCCAAGCGGGACTCCGGATAAAGTGATTTGCTGATTGTAGGATTGGCCAACTGTTGCAGGAACAAGTAATGCAGGCACTATCTTTTGTGTTTGAGTTTCAAGTTTACAGCAAAGATTTTTCTTTCCTTCCTGTCCGCATGCGCCTGCAGAATTGCCATCACTGTCAACTGCAGTAATACAGAGCTCATCAGTGGTGCAATAGTTATTCCGTGCGGTGCAGGTAATCGCATTGCCAGCCATTGCCGTTCCTGTTAGGCCAAAGCAAACTGACTTCCAGGAAGTTTTATCATAAAGCTTAAACTGGGCATTAGCATCGCAAGGTGTGATGAGCCCAAGCAAGTTTTGCTGCTGTGAGGGATTTGCACTGGTAAGTTTGCAACAGAGATTATTTTTTGTCGGCTTAATGCTTGGCACATACCCAACAGAAGCATTATACCCTAAAATTTTGATGCCTTGGGTTTGCGTACATTCTGTTGCACTGTTGGTGCAGGTAAAACGATACGGTGAGACATACACTGATGGTGAGGTTCGTTTTGAAAGAGGGATGAAACTGGTAATATTTGTGTTATCATAATAAATATTATCAAGCACAAATGAATAGCTATCACCTACTTCAAGTTCAAACATAGTTCCTAAGGGAGGATAAACCTGGCCATCGGCAAGAGATCTTGTTGTTTTTTTCGTACTATTCTCATACCAATGAATTTTTGTTTTTGCCCTGTCAAGCTTTTGCTCATCAGCAACAACAACCTGCGCAGTAATACTGCTTGCAGGCAAAGGATCAGAAGGAACAAGACGCAGGGATAAAAGCACAGTGCTTGGATCAACAAGCGTTATTGGTAATACCGCTTGCCTTTGCTCATAGCTTACTTTCATCACAAAATTAGTATCAGGAGCAGAGAAGCTATACCCTTCACAATTTCCAGAATTACCAGGTTCAATACCAATATACCATACACAAGTTTTGCCTGCGAGGGAAATGGGTTTTCCTTCTTGGTCATAAAGTTTGGCAGATGCTGTAAGGGTGTTTCCTGCTACAGGAAATCCTTCAAGCGCTATCATGAAAAAATCATCGCGTGCGAAGGGTTGCTTGTCTGTTATCCTTAGTCCAGGTCCAAGATCATTCCAAATCTGTAAATAAAGAGGGATACTTAGAGTTGAACCAGGAGGTGTGATTTTGATATTATCAATTTTCTTAAGGATAAGCTGATAGCCAATAATCAAATTAGGGTTAGCAGTATCATTGATAGGTCTTGCCTCAAATGCTTCTTTATCCAATGCCTCGCTAAAATAACGGTCAATGGGTGCAAACACATTTGTTCCAAAGCCTTCATAGCGGATAAACAAGTAGTTGTGCTTGTTGATATCAGTAATGGTATCATATTTAGGAACATGATACAGGGTAATGTTACGCTTAACCGTGCCTTTGGTATAATAAGCATGGTAATACCTATCAAAATTCGATGCTAATAACAGATGAGCATTATTTTGGGCAAGAATATGGCTTTGCGCTTGGGTTCCGATTGATTTATAAAAAAGATTTGCTCCTGAAAAAAGATTAAGAATATACTTGATAGGGTCTTTAAGCAGATTGACTAAAGAAAGCTGCTGACGAATATTAAGATGTTCGTTGAAATGGGCATTTAATGAATTGGTATACGCATCAGTATTATGCCTGGAAACAATGATGAGTTGCAACGCTGGGTTAATATAATAACGAACTTTATTTTGGAGATGTGGAGTAGAGTCGGGTTTAAGCTTTGTCTCTGGCAAATAAAAATAACTGTAATTATAATATTTAAACTTGGCATCTTGATTCTCAACATACTCTTTGAAATAATTTGCATAGGTCAGTGTATTTTTTTCATTTTCAGGAAAATCAAGGTTAAAATGCGTTAATGCTTGAGAGTAAAATTGAGTACCGGCTTGAGCAGATAAGTCATATCCAAATCCATACAATCGCATTGAATTATTATTTAGTGTTAGCACACATCCTCCAGTTGGCAAAAATCCTGTTCGCTTTGAAGTAAAAAACACATTGCTGTTTTCTATCTCTTTTTCTTCACAAAGAAGCGTATAGTCCGATGGTTTTAGTGTGGCTGGAAGCTTTTTGATATAATCAAGGAAAAGAGTTGCGATGAATGCGTTTTTAGTAGTCCAGTTTTGGTTCATGCAAAGGTATTGGGATTTTATGTTTGAAGTTTTATAGACAGGATTGTAAAAATTAGGCACACAATATCCTCCATCAGTGGCACTGGCGCCTGTTTGGTAAAGGGATTGCAATACGTCAACATTTTGACCTGACTTGATATAACATCCTTTGGTATCTGCATTATTAGAAAGAGTGCTTCCCTTACGTATTGTAAAACTGCTGTTGTAACATTTATCAACTGCATCATTAACCCCATCATAATCATAATCACTAAGGATATTTTCAAAAGTAAAGGTTGCTTTGTCAGCAAAACAGGTATTTTCCGGGCAAAACCCTCCTTTGGTATAAGTTGGATTCCACCGTAACATACTTTGCACATCTTTCCATTCTCCATTCATGCAAACATAGGTGTATTCTTGATACCCTGGAGAAAATGAAGAAGGATAAGCACTGCACTCCTCAATTCCCAAGATAAGACCTGTGTTTAAATCAGTATTTTTTGGGCAGGAGGTAAGAGTATTTGAAGCTTGATCGTTGCCAAGCAAGGAAAACTCCTGAACACACTGGCGCCCATTCCAGCATGAATTTTTCGGACAACAGCCTGAAAATGAAACGTGGGCTACTCCTGTATAGGCTGCAGGAAGAGAGGCTCTTTTAAAATCTTCCAAGGGTACTGCTAATTGCTGTCCACCAGATGAGCTTGAGGGTGTAAGAAGTTTTCTGAAAACAAGAGGAAGAGAGGATTGGCGTAGTGAAATCCAGCCATCATTATTGCCAAAACAGACATCATTGCCAACCACAGCACATTGCTCTTGTAACGAAATTGCCGAAGGCTGGGTTTGGAGCAGTTCAAGCAAAGGCAGGTATGGCTCGCCTTGCTTTGTCATATTTGAAAGAAAATCTTTTGGAGTAGTGGTATAGACATAGCAAGCAATTTGCTGTAAAGACGAGCTTGTACCAAGCACCCATTGATTATTAACATATTGGTAACATTCTCCCTGAGTTGTTAGTGTACCTTGAATAGGCGATCCTTTATAGGCATTGTATTTTTCTTTGCAGAATTGGGTTGCAGAATTTGCGTCTGTGCAAACAGGATAAGATCCAGATGGAAGCGTAAGACTTGGACTGCCTTGGTAGACAACAAAATCAGTGGTGTTGCAAAGATAGTATGCTGGACCAAGCTGTCCTTTCTTGTAAAATTTGGTTGCATTGAGCAGTTTAAAGTTTTTGCTTAGCACAGTATCGTTTTTAATGCTGTGGCTTGCATAACAGGCACCGTTACTATCAACAAAAGTTTCAGGCAAATCATCACCGCAACATTTTGTTCCAGTCCAATTTCCGTGAGTTAATGCATTGCATCCCTCTTTCCCTTCAGGCAAATCCAAATCTTTTATCCAAGAAGTATAATAGGAATTAGTATTTTGGCTGTAGAGCCTTGTGCAGAAGCGGTCATTATTGTTCGTACTTTGAGGAACTTGAGGATAAACTAAACGCATTTGATGAATGGTAAACTTTTGGTTGGTTAGGGAATCAAGAACTTTTTTTCTAACTTCAACCTCAATCCTTTTTACTGCCTTGCCTAAAAAGCTAACTGAAGTTGAGGATGTAGAAGAGAATGATGAAAGAGGAATCATAAATAAAGAGAGTCCGTTTACATCAACATTTCCTAATGAAGTTAAATTTTCTTTATAATAGGTTGGTTGGTTTGAGCCTGAAAATTTAATCGTGATATTTGCAATTTCAAAGGTTTTGGTATCAGAAAGATTTATGGCTAAAAAAAGTGCCTGAGCATCATTCCAATCTGTAATGTTGAGGTTTGCTGTTGTATTGTAGGGCTTGTAGGTTCGTCTGATGACATTACCAGTAAAACTTTGTGAAGTATAGGTAATTGGTTTTTGGAGAAGTGATGCTGTAGAGGAGCCCAGCAAACGCTCGTAAGACTTTGGAGTTGAGGATAAACTTGACACGCAAGAAAGAATTGATGAAAAATAAGGGTTTTCTTTTATGCAGATAAAGGAGGCATTGCTTGGGTAATTCAACTCGTTATCTTTGCAAGCAGCTGGGGGAGAAGAAAATAAGGGTAAAGCCTGTGCACCACTTCTTAAATAGGAGGTAAGAACACCATTTACATCGCAAACATACCACCACTCTTTGCTTTGGTCAGGTTCACTACAACCTACCGCTGGTGTAACTTGATTACTGATAAAACTTATTTTTGTAGGGCCATAATATTGAT